>JBBRJU010000044.1:0-9490 GCA_038218895.1 Burkholderiales bacterium | reverse complement strand
GGCTGGGCAAGAACGCGATGGTGTACCTGGCCTCGGCCGAGCTGGCGGCCATTGCCAGCAAGCTGGGCCGCATCCCCACCGTGGCCGAATACCAGGCCGACATGGGCGTGATCAACCAGGACGGCAGCCAGATCTACAAGTACCTGAACTTCGACCAGATCAGCGAGTACGCCGAGACGGCCAAGGGCGTGACGGTCTGACAGGCTAGACAACCGGCGCGCCAAGCGCGCTGCCTGTCGTGCGACGGCCCGCCCGGGCAACCGGGCGGGCCGTTCTGGTTGCAGCGCCGCAAGGCGTGTGAAATTGACAAGCGCAGGCGCCACACCCCTGCAGATGGTGGGGCGCCTGCGGGCCCGGGCCAGGATAATCTCGCGGCTCCCGCCGCATGGCCGCACTTCGCCCGCACTTCGCCCGCACTTCGCCCGCACCACTGGCGTCACCACTGCCGCCCCCGCGTCCGGCCCCACCGCCACTGCAACCGCCGCTGCATCTGCCCACCACCCCTGTCCGAGAATCTGCCGTGCTGCCCCGCCACTCCCTGGTCGCCACCGCGTGCCTGCTGGCCGCGCTTGCCCTGGCAGGCTGCGGCAAGCCAGACGCACAGGACGTGGCCAAGGTGCGTGCACGGGCGGCGTTGGTCGACGGCGAGACGGCCCGCAGCGAATTGCGCAACCTGGTCCAGGCACACCCCAAATCGGGCGAGGCCCGCCTGCTGCTGGGCCAGCGCCTGCTCGACGATGGCGACGGCAATGCCGCCGCCATCGAGCTGCAGCGCGCGCTGGAATTCGGCGCACCAGAGAGCCAGGCCCTGCCGGTGCTGGCCGAGGCCCTGCTGCAAAGCGGCCAGTACGGCCGCGCAACCCAGCTCTATGCCCAGGTGCAGATGCCAGACGCCGAGGGCCAGGCCCGGCTGATGGCCGCTGTGGCCGGCGCCGAGCTGGCACTGGGCAACACCAGCGGCGCCACTGCGGCCATCGACCGCGCCCTGCAAGCCGCGCCGCAAGCCCCCCAGGCCCTGCTGGCGAAGGCCCGCCTCGCCGCCGTCGACGACGACCTGGCAGCCGCGCTGGCCCTGGTCGACGGCGTGGTGACCAGCCACCCCGGCCTGGCCGACGCCTGGGTGCTCAAGGGCGACCTGCACCTGCGCCAAGCCGATGGCCGCGCCAGCGCGCAGCAGGCGTTCGAGCGGGCAGTGGTGGTGCGCCCGGCCCTGGTGGCACCGCGCATGGCGCTGATGTCGCTGCATGTGGCCCAGGGTGATCTGCCAGCCGCCCAGGCGCAGCTGGCAGCGCTGCAGAAGCTGGCGCCGAACAACATCAACACCACCATGGCCGACGGCCAGCTGGCCTTCGTCGCGGGCGAGCATGCCCGTGCGCGCGAAGTCTTCCAGAGCCTGCTGCGGGTGCTGCCCGACAACATCAGCCTGCTGCTGACCGCTGGCGAAAACGAGCTGATGCTGGGCTCGGCACAGCAGGCCGAGGCGCACTTTGCCAAGGCCGCAGCGCTGGCGCCGGGCAACCTGGTGGCACGCCGCCAGCTGGCCCGTGCCCAGCTGCGGCTGGGCCAGCTGCCCAAGGCGCTGGCCACGCTGGCGCCGCTGGTCGACCCGGCCGATGCCAGCGCAGAGGTGCTGGCCATGGCCGCCGAGGCCCGCCGGCTCAATGGCGAGCCGCGTGCCGCGCAAGCCTTGGTCGACCGGCTGGCCCGGCTGCAGCCCACCGATCCGCGGTTGCGCACGCTGGTGGTCAGCGCCGGCCTCGGCCGCAGCGACGACACCGCCGTGTTCAACGCGCTGCGCAGCATCGCCAGCCAGGACAGCGGCAGTGCGGCCGACCTGGCACTGGTGCATGCCCACCTGGCGCGCGGCCAGCACGACGCCGCGCTGAAGGCCCTGGCCGCGCTGGCACGCAAGCAGCCCAAGGACCCCGGCCCGGCGCACCTGCGCGGCCAGGTGCTGGCCAGCATGGGCCGCAGCGTCGAGGCGCGCCAGAGCTTCGAGGCGGCGCTGGCGCTCAGCCCGGCCTACTTTCCGCCGCTGGCCGCACTGGCCGCGCTGGACGTGCGCGACGGCCAGCCCGAGCAGGCGCGGCAGCACTTTGCGGCGGTGATCCAGGCCCAGCCCAAGAACGCCACGGCGATGCTGGCCCTGGCCGAAGTGCTGGCCCTTCAGGGTGCGCCGGCGCCGGCGGTGCGCGCGCAGATCAACGCCGCCATCCGGGCCGCACCGGGCGACGTGGCCGCGCGCATCGCCCTGGTGGGCCACCACCTGGCCACCGGCCAGGCAGACGCCGCGCTGACCGCCGCCCAGGCCGCCACCGCCGCGCTGCCCGACAACATGGAATTGCTGGCGCTGCAGGCCCGCTGCCAGCTGCGGCTCGGCCAGACCAGCCAGGCCCTGGCCAGCTTCGGCAAGATGGTGATGCTGCAGCCACGCTCGCCCCAGGGCCACCTGGGCTTGGCCGAGGCCTACCTGGCCAGCCAGCAGGCCGATCTGGCGCAGCGCAGCAACCAGCGGGCGCTGGAACTCGCCCCCGGGCTGCTGCAGGCGCGCGCCCAGGCCATCCTGGTGGCGCTGCAGCAGCAGCAGGCGGACAAGGCGCTGGCCATCGCCCGCCAGCTGCAGGCCGACCAGCCCGCCAGCGCCGCAGGCTGGCTGCTCGAAGGCGAGGTGTGGATGCGCCAGCGCCAGTGGGCCAGCGCCGCAACCGTGCTGCGCCAGGCGCTGCAGCGCCAATCGCCGGGCGCCGGGCCGCTGCGGCTTTACCAGGCGCTGGCGCTGGGCGGCCAGCCGGCCGACGCCGAGACATTTGCCAACCAGTGGCTGCGCAAGCACCCCGCCGACACGGCGCTGCTGTTCACCATGGCCAGCACCGCCCAGACCCAGGGCGACCTGCTGGCGGCACAACAGCACTACGAGCGGCTGCTGGCGGTGCAGGCCGACCATGCGCTGGCGCTGAACAACCTGGCGATGCTGCACCTGCAGCGCCAGCAGCCGGGTGCGCGCGCGCTGGCCGAGCGGGCGGTGGCCGCGGCGCCGCACCACGCCGCCCTGCTCGACACCCTGGCGCAGGCGCAGGTGGCCGACGGCCAGCTCGCTGCCGCCGTGGCCACCCAGCAGAGCGCGGTGGCCGCCGCGCCGAATTCGCCTGCGCTGCGCCTCACCCTGGCCCGCGTGCTGGTGCAAGCCGGTGCGCGTGCCAAGGCCAAGGCCGAGCTGGAGCGGCTGGCAGCACTGGGCGACGGCTTCGGCCAGCAGGCCGATGTGCGCGCACTGCTGCAGTCGCTGGGCCCGTCGCTGCCGGGCCGCTGAGCGCCCGCCACCGGCCCACACGCGTGCCGGGCGGCACACGCGCTTTCCGCAACAGTCCCGTCGGCACAGGTTCTTTCGGCACACGTCTTGTCGGCACACGTCTTGTCGGCACACGTCCTGTCGGCAAAGTGCGGATCCGGCGGCACACTCCCGCCATCACTGCACCCGCCGGCCTGCCATGCCCATCACCCACGTCTTCGCCCACGTCCTTGTCCGCTTCCTGGCCCGCCGCCTGGCCGGCCTCGCCTGTCTGCTGAGCTGCCTGCTGCTGCCCGGCCTGGCCGCCGCTGCCGACCTGAAGCTGCGCATCCTGGAGACCACCGATCTGCACATGAACCTGCTGGCCTATGACTACTACCAAGACAAGCCGACCACCGAATACGGCCTGGCCCGCACGGTCAGCCTGATCAAGGCCGCCCGCGCCGAGGCCAAGAACAGTCTGCTGTTCGACAACGGCGACCTGCTGCAGGGCAGCCCCATGGGCGACTGGGTGGCGCGTGTGCAGCCGCTGCGCGTCGGCGCGGTGCACCCGGCCTACAAGGTGCTGAATGCCATCGGCGTGGACGCCGCCAACATTGGCAACCACGAGTTCAACTACGGTCTGCCCTTCCTGCGCCAGGCGATTGCCGGTGCCAACTTTCCGTACGTCAGCGCCAACGTGCATGTCGACGACGGCGACGGCAACCCCGCCAATGACGCCCATGCCTTCAACCCCTGGGTCATCCTGGACCGCCGCTTCACCGACGAAGCCGGCGCAGCCCACACGCTGAAGATCGGCGTCATCGGCTTCGTGCCGCCGCAGATCATGGTGTGGGACAGGCAGCAGCTGGAAGGCCGGCTCACCGTGCGCGACATCCAGGAGACCGCACGCCGCCTGGTGCCCCAGGTGCGTGCCGCCGGTGCCGACCTGGTGGTGCTGATCCCGCACTCGGGCTTCGAGCGTGGCGAAACACCGCGCTTTGCCGAAAACTCGGTGGCCCGGCTGACCGAGGTGCCGGGCGTCAGCGCCATCCTGTTTGGGCATTCGCACGGCGAGTTTCCGGGCGCCTTCTTCGCCAAATACCCGAAGGTGGACACCACGCGCGGCACCATCAACGGCGTGCCGGCGGTGATGCCCGGGCGCTGGGGCGACCACCTCGGCGTGATCGACCTGGTGCTGCGCCAAGTGGATGGGCGCTGGCAGGTGGCCGACAGCCGCGCTGCGCTGCGCCCGATCTTCGACCGCGCCACCCGCCAGCCGCTGGCCGATGCCGACCCGATGGTGGCCACGCTGGTGGCCGACGAGCACGCCGCCACGCTGGCTTATGTGCGCGGTGCGGTGGGCCGCAGCAGCGCACCGATCACCAGCTACTTTGCCCAGGTGGCCGACGACCCGTCGGTGCAGATCGTGGCGCAGGCGCAGCTGGCCTATGCCCGCCGCGCGCTGGCCGGCACCGAGTTCGAGCGCCTGCCGCTGCTGTCGGCCGCCGCACCGTTCAAGGCCGGCGGCCGCATGGGCTGGACCTACTACACCGACATCCCGGCCGGGCCGCTGAGCATCCGCCATGTGGCCGACCTCTACATCTACCCCAACACCTTGAAGGCGGTGCGGGTGCCCGGTGCCACGGTGCGGGAATGGCTGGAGCGCTCAGCCGGCCAGTTCCGCCGCATCGACCCCGCCGGCCCGGCGGTGCAACCGCTGATCGACGGGCGCTTTCGCACCTACAACTTCGACACCATCGACGGCGTCAGCTACCAGATCGACGTGACCCAGCCATCGCGCTACGACCCCGACGGCAAGCTGGTGGCGCCCGGCGCACGGCGCATCGTCAACCTGCAGTACCAGGGCCAGCCGCTCGATGATGCGGCGCGCTTCATCGTGGTGACCAACAACTTCCGGGCGGCGGGCGGCGGTGCGGTGCCGGGGCTGGACGGGCGCAACATCGTCGTCGATGCGCCCGACGAGAACCGCGAGGCCCTGGTGCAGTACATGCGCGCCAGCGACATGCTCAACCCGACGGCCGACGGCAACTGGCGCATCCTGCCGGTGCCGGGCGTGCGGCTGCGCTTCGACTCTGGCGCTGGCGCCATCGCCCACCTGCCGCGCTACCCGCAGATCCGCCTGGTCAAGGACAACGGCGACGGCTCGGCCACTTTCGAGCTGGTGGACTGACACTGGCGTGAAGCGCCGCCGCCGATGCGCTGCGGGCGCGCCGTGACTTCAGGTGTGTCAGGCGGTCAGGCCGTCACGCTGTCGGGCCGTCAAGCCGTCAGGCCGTCGGGCCGTCGGGCTGATCGGCCATCACGCCGGCTCGGGCGCGATGGCCTCGGCATGGTCGTACAGCGCGGCCAGGATGGCCTCGCCGCGCTCGTCGGCGGTCTCGCTCAGGGTGTCGATGCGCTCGCAGAACTGCGCCAGTGTCAGCCCGCCGCCCGCACCGTTGTGCAGCCGATCCTGGCAGTGCTGCAGCCAGCGCGCCTGGTCGGTGGCGTCCAGCGTGGCGGGCCAGTTGCGGGCGCGGTAGCGGAACAGCAGCTCATCCAGCCGGGCATCGTCGAACGCCGGGCGCCTGGCGGCCAGCGCATCACCACCCAGGGTGCGCAGGCGCTCCAGCGTGCGGCGGTCGGCCGGGCCGATGAAGCCGCCGTACAGGTCTTCGTCCACATCGGGCGCCTGGGCCGGCACCGGGCGCTGGAACACCGCGCTCCAGGGCAGCGCCGCCAGCGCGTCGGCCTGCGCGGCGGCCCAGGCGGCATGGCGCAGGCCCTGGGCCATGTCCAGCCCCCAGCGCTCGGCCAGTGCGGGGGGCAGCGTCTTCAGGTTGCCGATCACCACCGGGCTCTTGTTGATGTGGATGGTCTTGACCGGCAGGCGCGCCAGACCCTCGGGCAGGTCGGCCGTCTTGCTGAACATGCGCAGCCGCAGCGTGTCGGCGTCCAGCGCCAGCAGTTCGGCCGGGTCATGCGCCAGGTCCCAGACGATCAACTCGTTCTTGTTGCCGGGGTGCGGCGCCAGCGGCCACACCAGGCCCAGGCAGCCACGCGCGGCCGGATACATGCCGCTGATGTGCAGGAAGGGCCGGCGCGCCGCACCTGTCGCAGCGATCTGGCCGATCTCCTGCCACACCGCGTCTTTCTTGCGCAGCTTCAGGCAGAAGTCGAACAGCCGCGGCTGGTGGTCGCGCACCAGGCGGGCCAGCGCGATGGTGGCGCGCACGTCGCTCAGCGCGTCATGCGCGGCGGCATGCGCCAGGCCGTTGGCCTGGGTCAGGTGCTCCAGCTTGAAGGACACACGGCCGTCGTCGTGCTGCGGCCACTGCAGGCCGTCGGGCCGCAGCGCGTAGGCGCAGCGCACCGTGTCGAGCAGATCCCAGCGGCCGCAGCCGTTCTGCCATTCGCGGCCGTAGGGGTCGATCAGGTTGCGCCAGAACAGGTGGCGCGTCACCTCGTCGTCGAAGCGGATGCTGTTGTAGCCCACGCCCACCGTGCCGGGTGTGCCCAGCGCGGCCAACACCTGGCCGGCAAATGCATGCTCGGGCACACCCTGGGCCAGGCAGTGCTGCGGTGTGATGCCGGTGAGCAGGCAGCTCTGCGGATCAGGCAAGTTGTCGGGCGCCGGCTGGCAGTACAGCATCACCGGGTCGCCGATCTCGTTGAGCGCGGCGTCGGTGCGCACGCCGGCAAACTGCGCCGGGCGGTCGCGCCGGGGCACCCGGCCGAAGGTCTCGTAGTCGTGCCAGAAGAAGCTGAAATCGTCCATGCCGGCACGATACCCCCGCCGGCCGGGCGGCGGGGTGCAGGCAGGGGCAGCGGGCCTTACTTCTTGCGTGCAGTCTTGGCCGGCACGGCGGCCTGGCGCAGCGCGTCGCTCATGCCGATCAGCACACCCGAAACCAGCGCGGTGTAGCTCTCGGCCAGGGTCTGCGCGGCCTTCAGACTGGCGGCGCGGGTGGCACGCATGGCCGACTGCATCTGCGCCATCTGGGCGGTCAGCTGCTCGGTGGCACCACTGGCCTTCAGGCCGGTCTGGGTACCGCTGACGTTGAGCTTCTCGAGCACGCTGGCCCAGGGGCCGGCCATCGGGTCGCCAACGGCGGCGGCACTTTTCTTCAGCGTGCCCAGCAGCGCATCCTCGAACTTGTCCATGTCGGCCAGCGCCTTCTTCAGCTGGGTCTCGCGCAGATCAGCACCCTTGTCCACGAACTGCTGCAGCGCCACGCGGTTGGCCTCGACCGCCTTGATCAACGCGTCGTCCATGCCGGCCACGGCGTTGTCGAGCAGGGACTCTGCATCGACATTGCCCAGCGGGTTTTGCGCCGCGCCGGTGCCAGCGGCCTGGGCCACCGTGCCCAGCACACTGCGGATGTTCTTCAGGCTGAGCTCGCGGCCCTGCAACGCGCCCAGCGTGGACTTGAACACCGCCTCACGCAGCTGCGCGGTCTGCTGTGCGCTGGCGTTGGCGAACAGGTCGATCAGGGCTTGCTGGTCGATGCCGGACTTCATCATGGCGGTCTCCTCATGCGGTGGATGGGTGGCCGACTGTGCCACGCCCGGCCCACGCCAGGCTGACAAGGCCGAGCCTTGCCGGCTGACAAGGCGTGGCCGCATCAGCGCCCGCGCAGTTCATCCACATCCACCTGCAGCTTGACGAAGGCCTCGTTGCTGCGGTGCACGCTGGCCACGCCACCACCCACGCCGTCCCGGCTGCGCGACGCGCCGACATACAGCACCGTGCCGGCCGATGGACGCCAGGCCCAGGTCAGCGAGCCAGTGGTGGCCTGGTCTTGCGTGGCGCCGCTGCGCCGGGTGGCGGTGTGGCGCACGATGGCGCGCAGCGATTGCCGGGCGCTGAAGTGCCAGCGCGCCAGCAGCTGGTGGGCCGATTCGGCATACAGCGCGCGCCCGCCCTGGCGCAGCCAGCCGTAGCCCAGGCGCGGCTCCAGCTCCAGCTGCGGCAGCAGCCGGGTGTTGACCGACAGCTCCAGCTGGCCGCCGGGGCGGGGCACATCACCGGCCACATCGGCCAGCCGGCCCAGCTTGAGGTCGGCCTCGAGCAGCGGCGCCCAGTGCGCCGGTGTGACCACCAGGCCAGCGCTGAGGTAGCGCTGCTGCTGCAGCGGCCGGCCGGCGTCGGGCCGCAGGGCGGCGGTGTGGCGCAGCAGGCCGTGCAGATAGGCCCAGGCCTCCAGGTTGTGCGCGCCGGTCAGCCAGAGGCCCGGGCTCAGGTCCTGCAGCACCACCTGGCCGTTGGCACGGTCGGTCACCCGCTCGCCTTCCAGGTTCAGCCAGAACTCGTTGAACGGCCCCAGCTTGCCCCAGCCCAGGCCCAGCCGGCCCTTGGCGCGGCGCACGCCGGCCTGGGCGATGAAGCCGGTGTCGTCGCGAAAGCCCGCGCCCACGTCTTCCAGCATCAGCTCGGCCTCGTGCCGGTCATCGCCCTGGTAGACCAGGCGTGCATGCGCAAGGTGGCCGCGGGCGGTGGCGCCATTGGCCAGGCCGGTATCGCCCGTGCCCGCATCGGGCTGGGCGGTGGTTTCCGACTGCAGCCACTGCAGCCGCGTGCGCCAGTTGTCGCTGATCTGCCAGGCCAGATCCGGCCCGGCCACCTGGTTGCGGCCGGCGCCGTCATAACGGCGCAGCACGGCCAGCGCGCCCCACTGCAAGGCACCGTCGGCCAGCTGGGCCCGGGCCAGCAAGGTGCGGGAGGCCGGCTGCGCCGCCACGCCGGTGCCATAGGCACCCGGCAGCAGCACCAAGCCGCCGCCACGGTCGTCGATGGCCATCGCGGTGCCGGCCAGGCGGCCACTGCGCCAGGTGCTGCGCAGCCCCCAGCGCGGCGCGGTGTGGCTGCGGGTGTACAGCGCCTCGGTGGGCGAGCGCAGCAGGTCACTGCTCTCGAAGAAGAACGGCCGCTTCTCGGGGAAGAACAGCGCGAAGCGGGTGTTGCCGGCCAGCTGCGGCGCGTCGACCGCCACCTGGGAGAAATCGGGGTTCAGCGTGGCGTCGACCACCAGCTCGGCCAGCGGGCGCCACTTCAGGTCGAGTGACGCGTCCCAGGCGTTGTCGGCCTGCGTGGGGCCGCTGCCTTCGCGGCTGCGCTGGGTGCGAAAGGTCAGGCTGGGCCGCAGCGTGAGGAACTGGTGCCGCTCGGGCAGCCGCACGCCGACCAGCGGCTGCAGCGTGGCGATGAAGCTGGGCGCC
>JBBRJU010000043.1:0-9526 GCA_038218895.1 Burkholderiales bacterium | reverse complement strand
GTGGTGTGTGTGAATCCGAGGGGTGATGCCATGAATCAGTGGCCGGCGCCTGCCTCCAGGCGCGCCTGTTGCTCTTCCAGTTTCTGCCAGCCGATGACCTGCTTGAACTCGGCCATGCTGACCTGCCCTGCGGGCAAGTCGGCGCAATTGCCCGAACGACGCTGTGCCAACGCCTTCAGGTTGGCCTGCAAGGCGTACACGGTGCTCATCAGGCTGGCGATCGGATAGGTGGCGAAGGCCGCCACTTGTTCGATCTGCGCCCGGCTCAGCTGGGTCATCCAGGTGCCGGCCATCAGCTGCAGTGACAGCCTGCGGCCGCAGGCCTGCCGCAGCTGCACCAGCTGCTCGAAGCTGCTGAAGGTGCGCGAGATGGGCTGGATCAGATCAGCGCCGGCCTCGGCATAGCGTGCGGCACGGTCCATCGCTTCGGACGGGTCGGTCACGTCGGTGCGGGCCACGATCAACAGCGCGGGGTCTTGTCGGGCATCGACCGCCGCACGGATGCGGGCCACGGCGTCATGCACGGGCACGACCAGGGGCTGGGCGGCTGCCGCCGGGCAGCGCTTGGGGCTGATCTGGTCTTCGATGGACAGCGCGGCGGCGCCGGCCTTCTCGAACTCGCGCACCGTGCGTGCCACGTTCAGCACATTGCCATAGCCGGTGTCGGCGTCGGCAAAGATCGGTTTGCGCACGACATTGGCAATACGGTTGACCACACCGACGTTCTCACTGAGCGTGTACAGCTCCATGTCCGGCTGGCCGAGCAAGGACGCGGACACGCCAAAGCCGGTGGTGAACACACCGTCGAAGTCGGATTGGTCCACCAGCAGGGCGGACAAGGCGTCTTGCGCGCCGGCGAACCAGACCGTGCTGCCTTGCGCCATGCGTTGTTGAAGGGCTTTGCGGGGTGTTGTCATGGCGCTCTTTCTGATATCGGGGTTTGGGCCGGCGTACCCAGCCGGCGCTTGAGGTAAGGGATGAGGCCACCGGCTTCCAGCGTGCCCAATTCGGTCGCCGACAAGGGCTGCATTGCCAGCTGTTGCCCACTGCGCAGCACGCTGACCTGCGCCTGTGCGATGTCGACCCGCAGCGTGTCGCCGCGGGCAACGGCCGCGCAGATGCCCGGGCAGGTGATGAGCGGAAAGCCCATGCTGATCTCGCCGCGGAAAAACCCGGGTGAAAACGATTCGGCCACCACGCCGGCAATGCCCAGGTGGCGCATGGCACGCATCGCCGGATAGTGCGGATGGCCATAGCCGAAGTTGCGCCCACCCACCAGCAAATCGCCCTTGCGAACCGTGGCCGCAAAGTCGGGCGCGTCGTCGCACATCGCCAGCTTGGCAAGCTCGTTCAGGTCGGTGATCTTGATGTTGCGAACACCGATGATCAAGTCGATGTCGTAGTCGTCTTCGGCAAACACCCAGGCGACGCGGCCTTCCAGGATTGGCAGGCTCATTTCGCAGCGCCTTGGTTGCGCGCGGCTTCGGCCAGATAGGGCCGCGGGTCGGCGATGCAGCCCTCCAGCGCCGACGCCGCCACCACGGCAGCGTTGCAGATGTAGATCTCGGAATCCACGCTGCCCATGCGCCCCGGGGTGTTGAGCGTGCCGGTGGAAACCGCACGCTGGCCGTCGCTCATGGTGGCGATCTTGCCGAAGCAGTAATCGCAGCTGGGGGAGCTGATGAAGGCGCCCGCCTCCACCAGGGTGGTGATCAGCCCCTCGCGGGCGGCCTGGGCCATGATCGCCTGCGAGGTGGGCACCACGTGCAATTGGAAACCCGGCGCAATGTGCCTGCCGCGCAGCACCTCGGCGGCGATGCGCAAGTCTTCCAGGCGCCCGCTGGCGCAAGAGCCCAGGTAGCCGGTGTGCACCTCGGTGCCCACATGGTCCATCAGATCGCGGGTATTGGCCGGGCTGGGCGGCACCACCACGATCGGCGCCAGTGTTGAAACGTCGATGCGCACCACCCGCTCATACACCGCGTCGGCGTCCGGATAAACCGGGTCGAGCACGATCTTGACGCGGTCACGCACATAGTCGAGCGTCTTGGCGTCGGGCGCGATCAACATCGTGGTCGCGCCCAGGAACATGGCCTGGCCACAAACGGTCTGCCGGCCCTCGATGCTCATCGCGTCGATCACCGGGCCGCAGAGCTCCACCACCTTGAAGGCGCAGGACGACGGCCCCATCACACGCACCATGTGGTGGAACACGTCGCGCGCCATCACCCCGGGCTGCAGAATGCCCACCAACTCGACCTTGACCGTGGCCGGCACGGTCAGCGCCATGGTCTGGCTGACGAAGGGTTCGATCACACCCTTGCGGGCACCGAAGGCATAGGTGCCAAAGGCTCCGAGCTGGCTGACATGGCCGTCAAAGTGCACCGCAAACGCGCCCGGCGTGGCGTAACCGCGCTCGGCCGACACCTGGTGGCCGATGCCCTCACGCTCATATACCGGCACGCCCTGGGCCTTGCCCCAGTCGCGTGTCATCTTGTGCAGCACTTCTTCCTTCGGGGCTGCGGCCGGCACCATGTGGTCGATGAACAGCACGAAACGCTCGGGGCTGGGCACCTTCTCGGCGCCGAAGTCTTCGCGCATCTCGCGGAAAAACACATCGGTGTAGCCCGGAAAGTCATAGGCGATGACGAAATCCGGCCGCGCCAGGATTTCATCGCCAGGCTTCACGCTCGCCCGCCCCGATGCCCGGGCGAGGATCTTCTCAGTCATTGTCTGGGCCATGGTTGCCTTCCGAATTGCCACGATGTGGTAAAACTTCATTTTAGTTGCGCATTAAATTAGAGCGCCAGCAGCTTGATCGGCGTTAAGGTCAAACCCTTGCTATTGCCACATCGTGAATGAAACCTGCAGCCCCCACCCCAGCTGACCAGCCGCCGGCCGAGCCCCAGACAGCCGACGACGGCGAGGCGCCGCGCAGTGGCACACAAAGCATCGAGCGCGTGGTGGGCATGCTGCGTGTGGTCGCCTCGCGCGGGCGCCGCGGCATGCGCATCACCGAAGTGGCCAGCACCAGCGGGTTGCCCACGTCGACCTGCTTTCGCATGCTGCAGCGCCTGGCGCTGGAAGGCCTGGTCAGCCGCGATGCGCTGACGCGCAAATACACGCTGGGCCCGCTTCTGTACGAGCTGGGCTTGCTGGCCGAACCGACTTTCCGCCTGAGCGATTTGTGTGACCACGCCATGACTCTGATCGCAGACCGCACGCACGACACCGTGTACCTGAGCGAACGCCGCGGCCTGGAGGCAATTTGCACCCACCGTGCGTTGGGCGACTTTCCGATCAAAGCGCTGACGCTGGACATCGGCATCCGGCGGCCGCTGGGTGTGGGTGCAGGCGGGCTGGCGATCCTGTCGGCCATGCCCGAGGCCGAGGCCGAGGACATCATCGAAGCCAACGGCCACCGCTACACCCGCTTTGCCAACTTCGACGTGGCGTTCCTGCGCGCCGAGGTTCAGGCCGCACGTGAACGTGGCTATTCGTTTCTGGACAGTGCAGCCACACCCGGTGCCGCCGCCGTGGGCGTCGCCTTTCCGATGTCAGCGGGCAGCCGGCCGATCGCCGCCTTCAGCGTGGCAGCCATCTCCAGTCGGCTGACCGGTCCCCGTCTGGCCGAGGTGGTGCAGGCGATCCAGCAACAGCTTCCGCAAGTCAGCCAGTTGCTGGCGACCAAGATGCGGCGCACCGCCGGGATTTGATCAAGCCGGCGCGCGGCGGCGCGCGTTGGCCTGCGCCTGGCGGACCTGGGCATGCCGCACCAATCAACGTGCCGGCGTTGCTGAACGCGCCCGGCAGCTGGATGGTGCCCACCTGCACGTCCACCGTGCCGTTGTTGACGAAGGTCAGCCCTGTCGGATTGGTCAGCGACGTCGTGCCGCTACCACTGGTCTTCTTGAACACGCCGTTGTTCGTGAAGCTGTTGGACGTGCCACCGAAGAATTCCAGCGCCTGGCCGTTCAACACTGCGGCGTTGCCTGTTTGCACACCGGCTGCGAGGTTCAGATTCGACGACGTGAACTCCCCGCTGAAGGTGGACGCCCTGTTCACCACCACGCCGCCGGCGCCAGTGAACACCGTGCCGGTGTTGAAGGTGTTGCTGCCGTTCAAGACGATGGTGCCGGTCTGCGCGTCGATGGTGCCGCTGTTGGTGAAGGCGATCCCGGCCGAGTTGCTGATCTGGGTGATGCCGCTGCCTGCGCTCTTGCGAAAGATGCCGCTGTTGGCGAAGCTGTTGGTAGCGACCGTGCAACCGAAGAATGCCAGCACTCTGTCGCCCTGCGCGTCCCAGACACCCTTGTTGATGATGTTGCCATTGTTGAAGCCGATGTTGCCGCTGCTGGCCTGCCAGTTGACGGTGCCACCATTGTTGAAACTGACGTTGGAAAAACTCTTGGCCGCTGCGTCCTGGATCTTCAGCACGTCTGCCGCTCCCAGCGGACTGGGGGCAGTGGTGCCCGGCACGAAGGCGCCATTGGTCCAGGTGAAGGTGGCCGCTGCGGCGGGGCCGGCCAGGGCCATCAACAGGGCAGCAGCGCTGGCTGCAGGTATGCGTCGGAATGTGGGCACAGGACCTCCTCCTGGGGTGGGACGCCGCCGGAGTGGCGGGCTGTCCATGCCCTGCATTGTCAAAAGCCACCGTTCAGCAATCGCAATTTCCAGCGTTGCCAAAGCGCCGATGAACCCCCTTGCCCAGGGGGTGTGCGAGGCTCGAACCGGCCATCGGAGAGCTTTGTTAAGCCCGGGCGGCACGGGCATGAGAATTCACCCCCGCACAGTTTCCGCAATTGCAGCTCGCTGGCCAGGTCAGCCCGAAGGCGCCCCACTGGCAGCGTTTGCATCTGCACCAGCAGCACCATGCTTAAACTGGTGTCGCATGACACCCACACCAGCGTCAACGGATGCCGGCGCTTTGCCGGCCGCAGACGAGCTCCATGCGCCCTGGCAGCTGTGCCTGCCAGGGCGGGTGCACGCCACCGGCTTGTGGGGCGAGGTGTATCGCTGGCCCTTGCGTTCGGTTGCTGGCTTGCTGGCCCGCCTGGCACTGCCACCCGGGCGCAATTTCGGCCGTGAAGAATTGGTGGACCTGCTGTGGCCTGGCGTCGCGCTGGACCGGGGCCGCGCGCGTCTGCGCCAGACGCTGTCGGCACTGCGGTCCATGCTCGAACCTGCAGGCGTGGTGCCGGGCTCGGTGATCGTCGCCAACCGTCTCACGGTTCACGTCAACCCGTCTGCAATCGTGTGCGACGTGCAGGTCTTCGAGCGGCACGTGGCTTCGGGTCAGTGTCTGGCCGCGCAAACCTTGTACCGCGGTGAATTCATGCCCGGTCACAACGACGAATGGGTGATTGACGAACGCCAGCGGCTACAAGCGCTGTTCGACCGTGTGGAGGCTGCCTGCGCCGAAGCGACGGCTGGTTTGATGAAGCGGCCGACGGCAGCGCCTGCGCAACCCGATCCAACTGCGAATCCGGCTGTCGCAAAGCCTGCCGACGCGACGCCTGAGTCTGCCGCCCTGCCGGTGTACTGGACACGTGCCTTTGGTCAGACCCCGAAGATTCTGCAGTTGCAGCAGGTTCTGGCTGCGCATCGGCTGGTCACTGTGCTGGCCCCAGGGAGGCAAGGCAAGACGCGACTGGTGGCGGCGGCGTTGCGGCCGTGGCTCGACGCACCGTATCAGGGCAAATGCACGGCAGAGCCGCCGTTGGAGCGCATGCGGTTCGTTCCGCTGAGCGAGTGCAGCAGCGAAGCTGCACTGTGGGCGGCACTTGCGCAGGCAATCGGCATCAAGGGGGCCGGCTCAATCGCGCAAGCGGTGCAGCACCATTTGCAATTGCGGCGCACGCTGCTCGTGCTGGACAACGTGGAGCAACGCGACCACCAGGCGGTTCAGGCACTGGCCCGCCTGCTGCAATCGGTGGTCGAACTCCGGCTGTTGCTGACGTCGCGCCGATTGTTGGGGCTCGATGGCGAGACGATTTTTGAACTGCCGGGTCTCGAATTGCCCTCGGTGCAGACCGGTGGTGGCCGGAGCAACGCCCATCCAGCCGACGAGCCGGTTTTGCAAGATCCTGAAAAAAGCGATGCAGGGGCGCACCAGGTCACCGGCGTCCCGGTTACCACGACGGCAGGGTACGCGTGGCCACCAACCCCAGTGGCCCCGCCCGCATCGGCAATTGACCGCATGCTCACGCAAGCGCGGGCGGCGCCCGCCGTGGCGCTGTTTGTCGACCGCGCGTCGCAGGCGCGTGCCGACTTTCGGCTCGATGCAGACAACCGGGTCGACGTGCTGGGTCTGGTGCGGTACCTGCAAGGCATGCCACTGGCCATCGCGCTGGCGGCTTCCCGCGTGAGGGTGTTGCAGCCGCGCGAGTTGCTGCAGCGGCTTCAGGATGAAGCAGAGCCTCCGCTGCTCAATCTGCTGGTCCGGCCCGGCGCTGACGCACAGCCCTCGGTGCGCACCCGCCCGGCAAGTGGTGGCATGGAGCTGGCGGCAGCTGCAGCCCGACGTGGCACTGATGTTGCGGGCGCTGACCGTTTTCAGCCTGCCTGCCAGCGCCGAGGCAGCGGCGCAAGCGCTGGCTGGGATGCACACCGCAGGCCCTGCAGCCAGCGAATGCATGCCCGACCCGATTGAAACCTTCGACGATGCAACCACAGCCGCTGCCGCACAAGCCTTGCTGGCCGAGGCAGTGGATTGGTCACTGTTGCAACCTGTCGTCTCGGAGTTGCCGGCTGCCGGCCGCACCCTGTACCTATTGTTACACCCAGTGCGAGAATTTTCGGCCGAGCAGATCTCTGCTGCGCAGTCTGCAGCAGTGCGTTCGCGGTTGCGGCGCTGGCTTTGCACGCAAGCGACGTTTCGCCTGCGGCAGCACTGGCAGGCGCTGCGGCGGGATCTGGAGCACATTGCGCCCGATCCGTAGAAATCCGGCCGCTGTGAGGCACGTGCTGGTCATGCGCGTCTGGACGGCGCCGCGCCACTACACCTGCTGCGGGCGCATGCCCGTGGCCTGCATCAGCTGCTGCATGGTCCATCCCGCGCCCAGCAGCAGCATGCGTGTGTGCAGGTCGCCGCTGCCTGCGGTTGCATGCTGGCTGCCCAGATGGCGCAGCGTCTTGTTCTCCACATGCACATGCTGCAGTTCATGCCGCCGTGACAAGGCCTGCCACAGCCGATGCGCCTCGGGTGACTGGCGGGCGCCGCTCAACAGGCAGATGCCCGCGCCCAACCCCCATTCGTAGACGGCCGTGGCGAGGCCTTGGCGCTGATAGGCGGGCGCGTATTTCGAATGCGGCGCACGCAGATGCGGATCGGCCCGCCGCCCGACCTCGATCAGTCGATTGAACACGGTGCAGCCGGCCAGCTGGCGCCGTGCCACGTCCTCGACATAGATGTAGTGCTCACCGTCGGCCTCGCGGTAGCGAAACACCAGGCCGGGGCCCGGTGATCCGATCTCGGGGAGACCGTACAGCGCATCGCCCGGCGTGTTCAGGCGCCGCTGCATGTCACCAAGATCGGCGTGCAGCGCATCGGGCCGGACCTGCACGTCGATGCGCAGCTCCAGACGCTGACGCAGCCATGGCAGCACACTTGGCAGGCGCAACAGTTCCTGCGCGGCGGGGAAGGTCATGGCCAGCATCAACGCACCTCCGCGCCGTCACACCAGGCAGGCGCCGGTCCAGCACCCGCTCATCAGTCGCTCGGGTCTGACGCTGGCGCACACCCTGGCACTGCTGTCCCAGGCTGCATGCTGGACGCACAGCCCGGCAAACACCCCGTAACCTGATCCGGCACGCAGATCCTGCCCGGCGCTCAGGCTTTCGCCGGCGCGAATCGAGCCGCCGGCGACAATCGACTCGGCCGCCTTGATGCCCCAGCCGGCTTCCAGGTGCATCCCGCAGCGCACCGATGTGCCGCAGAGGATGCCGTGCCCGGCGCGGATGTTGTCCGAACCGGTGATGGCGCCGCGGACGCGCAAGTCTTTGCCGCAGGCGATGGGTCCGCCGACCACCAGATCCTGCCCGACCAGCACGTTGCCGACGGCGTCGAACCTGCCACCCACATTGACATCCCACGCCGCGCGCAGCCCACCGCCGCAGCGGACCGCCCCCTCGGTCTCGATGCCCCAATCACAGCGGATATCGTCGCCACTTGCCAGCGTGTCGCCGCTGCGGATGGCAGCCCCGGCGTGGATGTTGTCGCCGGCGATGACGGCGCGGCCGGCGCGAATGCCACCGCCTGCACGGATAGAGCGCCCGGCGCGCACGATGGTATCGACCTCGATGCCGCCGCTGACCTCGATGGAACCGGCGAACACCACCGCCTCGGCCTCGACGGCGTCGAGCTTCAACACCGCGTTGGTCGGGCCGAACTGGGTCAGCAGCCAGCAGGCATCGTCCACCCGCCCGGCGTTCACCAGCGCGTCGAGCACCTGCTGGTAGTCGCCTCCGTCCTGGTGATTGCGCACCAACCAGCGATAGCCCTGCGCGCACGGGCTCTTCGCCCGCACGAATTTTGTCGTGAAGTCCATGGCGGCTACCGGTCCGGCAGCTCGCTGGACCAGCGGGTGCAGATGCAGGTGCAGGTGCAGGTGCAGCCGATCCGCAGGCGGATCAGGATGAAATCAGTCGAGGGCATGGCGCATGTCCATCAGGCGCGGCGCTCACCCGACACCGGGGGGAGGCCGCAGTCGCGCGGAGCAAAAAAGCCCGGCGATCGATGGTGTTGCGCTGAAAGGGTAAAGAGTTATCGCCGGGCCGGGGGATGTGCGACCGGCTTGTGCAGCCAGGCCGTGCACGCCCCGGCGTGCCTCCCGGTCAGCGGGCCGGGAATCGGGCCTGCGACAGCGGAGCGGCGGGGGCGGGAGACTGAACGTCTCTGCGGTGTGGCACGCATCGGCGCATGTTAGCGAGAACGCCGCTGGATCGGCCTATTCTGGCAAGGCGCGGTGGGGTATCGGGGTTGATCTTGGTCTTGGGGTAGTCGTACTTATCGTGCGAATCGGTGCGCTTAGGCCTAAAAAACGTTGCATGACAGGCACTTAGAAGTTCGCAACTTCTTCGCGCTTCGGAATTTTCGTGCAGACTGTTGCGCTTCGGCTTCGGTGCGCCGCCACATGCGGCGAGGCGCCTGGACAGACGCAGGTCATGCCTCTTCGCTCAGGTCGCGTGCTGATCAGCCTGCCCGGCAACGCCAGTGCGTCGTCCTGTGCCTCCCCGATCACCGGAAACCGATACCCGGCCGGGCAGCCATCTCGCAGCTCGAGCGCGTCGATCGCCATACCGGGACCGAACAGCCGGGTGCAAAACTGAAACTCGTGTTTGGCGCCACGCGCGTCGACCATGCAGACGGGCTGGAAGCTGACGTGCTCGAAACCCTGCAGACCGAGTCGGCTGGCGGCAGGCGTCGCAGGTGATGGGCTGCATATGCGGCTCGATGTGTCTTGGCGAGGTGCATGTCGGTTACGGACGCGGCGCCGAGAACCGATCGGCCACCTGCCTGGCCCGA
>JBBRJU010000042.1:0-9630 GCA_038218895.1 Burkholderiales bacterium | reverse complement strand
CCACGCTCGCCGGCGGCGACCGCCAGTTCACGCGCCGAGGCCGGGCGTTCGCTGTCCCAGTCGGGCAGCAGGAAGTCGGTCAGCGTCTTGTGGTTGCCCACCAGCACTTCGGTGGCCGGCAGGATCAACTCGCGGAAAGCTTCCAGGTAGGGCTGGGCCTGGTCGTCGTCGAGCCAGCCCAGGTTGGGCAGGTAGCTGACCAGGGGCACGTCGGGGTAGTCCGACAGGATCTCGGCCACCGCGCTCACGGCCTCGGCGCTGCCCAGGAAACCCACTTTCCAGCCGGCCACGGTGATGTCTTCCAGCACGTTGCGCGCCTGCTCGGCCACCATGTCGGCATCGATCGGGTGGTGGTCGAAGATCTCGGCGGTGTCGCGCAGCATCAGGCTGGTGGTGATGGGCAGGCCGTGCGCGCCCATGGCGGCCAGGGTGCTGATGTCACCGGCGAGTCCGCCGGCGCCACTGGGGTCGGCGGCGTTGAAACTCATCACGCATGCCGGTGCCGTGGCCTCCTGCAGGTCATCGGCGCCGGCGTCGGCCGGGGCGTCGGGTCGGGGGGCGGGGCTGGAGGTCATGAACGGTCCGATGCAGGGGAGAAAGGCCGCCTCGCAGGGGCGGCCAAGGGCGCCGCCGGCCATGCTGGCGCAAACTGGAGATAACGTGCTTTCGCCGCGCCATTGGGCCCTTCGGGCCCGAAAACCGGTGGCTACAATGTGGCCTTCATTGTAGTGAAGTGCCCGAAACCGTGACCGAAACCCGCGTGACCGAAACCCGCGTGACTGAACCTCGCACCTGGATGTGTCTGATCTGCGGCTGGATCTACGACGAGGCCGCTGGTGATACCGAGCATGGCATCGCGCCGGGCACGGCCTGGGCCGACGTGCCGATGAACTGGACCTGCCCCGAATGCGGCGCCCGCAAGGAAGATTTTGAGATGGTGCAGGTCTGATGGCCTGCAGGGCGTGACGCCGTTGTCGGCAGCCCACCCGCCCCCCTGGCCGAGGAGCCACTGCCATGCATGACGCCCCGACCGCTGCAAGCGCCGCAGCGCCCACCGCTGCCACGCGGGTGCTGGTGATCGACGACAGCAACACCATCCGCCGGTCGGCCGAAATCTTTCTGCGCCAGGGCGGGCATGAAGTGCTGTTGGCCGAAGACGGCTTCGACGCGCTGGCCAAGGTGAACGACCATGGGCCCCAGCTCATCTTCTGCGACATCCTGATGCCGCGGCTCGACGGCTACCAGACCTGCGCCATCATCAAGCGCAACCCGCGCTTTGCCCATGTGCCGGTGATCATGCTGTCGTCCAAGGACGGCCTGTTCGACAAGGCGCGGGGCCGCATGGTGGGCTCGCAGGACTACCTGACCAAGCCCTTCACCAAGGAACAACTGCTGCGCGCCGTGCAGCAGTTTGGTGCGGGTGGTACCGCCGCCTTGACAGCAGCGGCAGCCTGATCGCCCCACCTGCTGCGGAGAACCGAAGATGGCCGTGAACAAGATCCTGGTGGTCGATGACTCCAAGACCGAGCTGCACCACATGACCGAGCTGCTGCGCAAGCGCGGCTATTCGGTGCGCACCGCCGAGAGCGGCGACGAGGCCCTGAAGCGATTGGCCGAGGACAAGCCCGACCTGATCCTGATGGACGTGGTGATGCCCGGCCAGAACGGCTTCCAGCTCACCCGCACCATCACCCGGGACCCACGCTACGCCGGCCTGCCGGTGATCATGTGCACCAGCAAAAATCAGGAGACCGACCGCGTCTGGGGCTTGCGCCAGGGCGCCAAGGACTATGTCGTCAAGCCGGTGGTGGCCGACGAACTCATCGCCAAGATCAAGCAGTTCGATTGAGCTTTGAAGGGACTGCGCTGATCCATGGCCAACAAGCAAGCGCTGCGAGAGCTGCAGACCCGCCTGGCGGAGCGCATGAAGCAGGTGCGCACCGAGACGCCCGGTGTCTCGTGGCTGGCCGTGGATTGCGCGGGGCAGGGCTTGCTGCTGTCGCTGAAGCAGGCCGGCGAGATCTCTGACCTCGGCCCGCTGCTGCCGGTGCCGCACACCCAGCCCTGGTTGGCGGGGGTGGTCAACCTGCGGGGCGGCGTGTTCACCGTGGTCGACCTGGCGCGCTTCCTGGGGCTGCGCAGCAGCACGCCGCAGGCCCCGGCCCAGGCGCAGGCGTGCCTGGTGGCGTTCAACGCCGCGCTGGGCATCAATGGCGCGCTGCTGGTCGACCGGCTCGAAGGCTTGCGCCATGCCGCTGACCTGCAGGCCGACGATGACGGCACCAACACTGCGGCGCGTCCGGCCTTTGCGCCGGCGCGCTGGCGCGACGCCGCTGGCCGCGGGTGGCAAGAGATCGACCTGGCGGCTCTGGCGCAATCACCGCAGTTTCTGGCGATCACGGCCTGATGGCGCGCGTGGTTGCGCGCCTGATCGCCCGGGCTGATGTTGTTGGGCATGCCGACCGGCACCGGAATGACAAGGGGATGTGATGGGCTTGCTGGACAGACTGAAGACCAACCGACCAGGTGATGCATCCGCACATGACCGCCCACCCGCCAATTTCGATGAACTGCAGGCCGCCGGCGACGACGGCCGCACCATGACCATGGCCACCAGCCGCGCCGCCGACCCCGACCTGCCTGCTGCCGACATCGGCCTGGCATCCACGGTGGGCGGCCAGTCCATCATCTCCGAGCTGCCGCCATCCGAGCAGCTGAGTGATTTTTCCGAATCCCGGCTGATGCAGGCGGGCAACGCCGCCGCAGTGGCATTGCCCGCTGCGGTTGCCCTGCCGCTGATCGGCAACCAGCCGGTGGCCACGCAGCAGCGGATTCTGGGCGGCCTGGTGCTGGCGGGCCTGCTGCTGCTGGTGCTGGCCACGGTGCTGGCGCTCACCTCGGCCAACCGCAATACGCTGCAGGCGGGGGCCATTGGCCAGGCGCTGATGCAATCGCAACGGCTGGCCAAGGCGGTGTCGCAGGCCCTGGTGGGCACACCCACGGCCTTTGCAGAAGTGAAGGAAGCCGCCGACGTGCTGGCGACCAACACCCGCCAGCTCAAGGATGGCGGCCCGGCCATGGCGGCGGTTCCCGCTGCCGCCCAGGCCTTGCTCCTGCCGCTGATGCCGCTGGTCGACCGTGCCGAAAAGAGCGCCACTGCGGTGCTGGCGCAGCAGAACGCGCTGGTGCAGGTGAGCACGGCGCTGCGCACCATCAACGCCCAGGCCGGCAGCTTGCTCGAATCGGCCGAGACGGTGGCCGCGCTCAAGTTGCAGCAGGGCGCCACGCCGGCCGAGCTGACCCAGGCCGGCAAGCTGGTGATGCTGACCCAGCGCATCGGCAAGAGCGCCAATGAGTTCCTCGCCAGCGAAGGCGCCAGCAACGACGCGGTGTTCCTGCTCGGCAAGGACCTGACCAGCTTCCGCGAGATCATCGACGGCTTGACCAACGGCAGTGCCGAGCTGCGCTTGGCCGGCGCCAAGGACGCCGAGGTGCGCCAGGCCCTGGCAGTGCTGCAGCAGCAGTACGAGCAGACGCGCAGCCAGGCCAGCGCCATCCTCGGCAACCTGCAGGGCCTGGTGACCGCGCGCGAGGCGCAGGCGATGGTGCTGGGCGATGCCGAACCGCTGCGCAAGGGCTTGCAGACGGTGCAGGACCAGCTGGCCGACCAGGGTGGCGTCCAGCCCGTGCACGTCCTGGCGCTGTTGCTTGCCGTGGCGCTGGTGGTCGGCGGTGGCTGGGGCTTCCTGCGCTTGTACGTGGCCGACCAGGCCCAGCGCGCCGGTCTGGCCGAAGCCCAGCGCCTGGAAGCCGAACGCCAGGAGCGTGAAGCCAAACGGGTGAACGACGCCAACCAGAGCGCCATTCTTCGCCTGATGAACGAGTTGCAGACGGTGGCCGAGGGCGACCTGACCCAGCAGGCCACGGTGACCGAAGACATCACCGGCGCCATTGCCGATTCGATCAACTACACCGTGGAAGAGTTGCGCTCCTTGGTCAGCCAGGTGCAGGGCACGGCCAACCGGGTGACCGAGACCACCGAGCAGGTGACCACCACGTCGACCGACCTGCTGGCCGCGTCGGACGAGCAGCTGCGCGAAATCCGCGAGACCGGTGACGCGGTGCTGCAGATGGCCGAGCGCATCAACCAGGTGTCCGCGCAGGCCCAGCAGTCGGCGCAGGTGGCGCGGCAATCGCTGCGCGCGGCCGAAACCGGCCTGACGGCGGTGCAGAACTCCATCGGCGGCATGAACGCCATCCGCGACCAGATCCAGGAAACCTCCAAGCGCATCAAGCGCCTGGGTGAATCCAGCCAGGAGATCGGCGAGATCACCGAGCTGATTTCCGACATCACCGAGCAGACCAACGTGCTGGCCTTGAACGCCGCCATCCAGGCCGCCAGCGCTGGCGAGGCCGGCCGCGGCTTCTCGGTGGTGGCCGAGGAAGTGCAGCGCCTGGCCGAGCGGTCGGGCGACGCCACGCGGCAGATTTCCGCCCTGGTCAAGACCATCCAGACCGACACCCAGGATGCCGTGGCCGCGATGGCGCGCAGCACCCAGGGCGTGGTCGACGGTGCCCGCCTGTCGGATGCCGCCGGCTCGGCGCTGGCCGACATCGACCGGGTGACACGCCGTCTGGCCGAGCTGATCGAGGCGATCTCGTCCCAGGCGCTGCGCGAAGCCGATTCGGCCAACGTGGTGGCCGACAACATCCAGCACATCTTCGCGGTGACCGAGCAGACCGGTGACGGCACCCGCTCCACCGCGCAGATGGTGCGCGAACTGGCACGCACCGCCGAAGAGCTGCGGCAGTCGGTGTCGCGCTTCAAGATCGGCTGAGCCCGCAGGCCGCACCAGCCATGGCCGCCGACACCAGCGCCCGCGACAGCGCCAACAGCGTTGACACCGACGTCGCCGCCGGCGGCCCGGTCGAGGACTTGAGTGCCCTGTCCTGGGTGCGTGACGAGTTGCGCCGCTCGCTCGACCTGGCCAACAAGGCGCTGCGGCGCTACCTGCGGGAGCAGGCCCAGCACAGCGACCTGGACACGGTCGATCCGTCGGTGTTGCGCCAGGCCCGCAACCAGTTGCACCAGTGCGTGGGCGTGCTGGAGCTGGTCGGCCTGGGCCCCGCCGCCGAGCTGCCGCGGGCGGCCGAGGCCGCGCTGCAGCGCATCAGTGCCCGGCCCAAGCTGATCACGCCTGCGGCAGTGGAGGCGCTGGAGCAAGGCAGCTTTGCGCTGCTGGATTTCATCGAGCGCCGGTTGGCCGCCAAGCCGGTGTCGGCACTGGCGCTGTTCCCGCAGTACAAGGCCCTGCAGGAGCTGGCCGGCGCCCTGCGGGTGCACCCGGCGGACTTGTGGTCGGTGCCCTGGGCCTGGCGGGACCTGGCGCCAGACCCCGGTGTGCCGGCGCGCCACCCCGACGCCGACACCACCAGCCTGATCGAGTCGGATCTGCTGTTGCTGATGCGCGGTGCACCACCCAGCGTGGCGGCCCGCATGAGCGAGCGCTTCGCCGGCCTGGCCGGTGGCGCGCAATCACGCGCCGATGCACGGTCCGATGCACGGGCCGATGCATTCACCGACCAGGGCGATGCGGCGGCCCACGCACCGCACAGCCGGCTCGCCACGTTGTGGCAGCTGGCCGCCGGGTTCTTCGAAGCCCAGGCCGACGGACTGTTGCAAGCAGACGCCTACAGCAAGCGCCTGGGTTCGAAGCTGCTGGCCCAGCTGCGCGCCGATGAAGCGGCCGAGCCGTCCGAGCGCCTGGCCCATGACCTGCTGTTCTTCTGCAGCCAGGCGGCGGCCGATGGCGCCCACCCTGCCGGCCCGCGCCTGGCGGCGGTGCGCCAGGGCTATGCGCTGGCGACGGTCCAGCGCGTCGACTACGACCGTGCCAGCCTGGGCCGCTTCGACCCTGCCTGGGTGGCGCAAGCGCGCAAGCGGGTGTCGGCCGCCAAGGAAGTGTGGTCGGCCGTGGCCGGTGGCGACGCCGCCCGCCAGGACGGTCTGCCCGAACAGTTTGCGCTGGTCAGCGATTCACTGGCCCGCCTCTACCCTGACGGCGCCGTGCTGGGCCGGGCGCTGCAGGTGGCTGCGGCCCACACCCTGGCCGCCGGCGCCGAGCCACCTGCCGAGCTGGCGATGGAAGTGGCGACCGCACTGCTGTACCTCGACGCGTCGATGGAGGACGGCGATTTCGACCACCCCGATGGCGCCGCCCGCATCCACCGCCTGGCCCAGCGCATCGACGCGGTGCGCCAGGCGCGTGACCCCGGCACGCTCGATCTCTGGATGGAAGAGTTGTACCGGCGGGTTTCCGACCGCCAGACCATGGGCAGCGTGGTGCAGGAACTGCGCGCCTCGCTGTCCGAAGTCGAGAAGAACATCGACCAGTACTTCCGCGACCCGGCCCAGCGTGGTGTGCTGATCCCGGTGCCGGCCCAGTTGCAGGCCATGCGGGGTGTGCTGTCGGTGCTGGGGCTCGACCAGGCGTCGCTCGCGGTGCTGCGCATGCGCGACGACGTGGATGAACTGGCCAATACCGAGGTCAACCCGCAGCAGGCGATCGAGAGCGGCAGCTTCGACCGCCTGGCCGACAACCTGGGCGCGCTGAGTTTCCTGATCGACATGGTCAGCGTGCAGCCGCAGATGGCGAAGTCGCTGTTCCGCTTCGATGCCACCACCGGCAACCTGACGGCAGTGATGGCCCGCGAGGACCGCCCCAGCGGCTTCGCGGACCTCGACACGCAGGCCGGGCCGCCTGGCGGTGGCCAGCCCGATACCGATGCGCTGGCGGTCACGCTGGAATTCGACCGCATCGTGCGGCAGGCCCGCGCCAGCCAGCGTGGCGGCGTGGCGGCCGGCCCTGCTGCAGCAGCTGCAGTGCCTGCAGCGCCGGCGGCGCCCGCAGCACCGGCGGTGCTGGGCAACCACGGCCTGCCGATGCTGCCGATGGACATGCTGTCGGATGACAGCACCGTGCCGGCCGATGACGCGCCTGCATTCACGCTGCGCCTGACGCCGGAATATCAGGCCACCCTCGTCCTGCCCACGCTGGCGGTGGACACCCTGGCCGACGCGCTGCCACCGATACCGGCCACCCTGCCGATGCCGTTCGCGCCTGCACTTGCGCTCGCCCCTGCCCCTGCAACCGCAGTGCCGGTGTCCAGCGGCCTGGAAGACGACCCCGAAATGCGGGAGATCTTCCTGGAAGAGGCAGCCGAGGTGCTGGCCAATGCCGGCGAGGCCCTGGCCGCGCTGCAGGTGCGCCACGACGATGCCGAGGCCATGACCACCATGCGCCGGGCCTTCCACACCCTCAAGGGCAGCGCCCGCATGGTGGGCCTGCTCGATTTCGGTGATGCTGCCTGGGCCTGCGAACAGCTCTACAACACCCGGCTGGCCGAGCATGCCGGCGCAGATGCCGACCTGCGTGGCTTCAGCCACGAGGCCTGCGCGCTGTTCGGCCGCTGGGTGCAGGCGCTCAACGATGGCGATGTGGCCAGCCACGGCCCGCAGGCCATCGTGCGCGCGGCCGATGCCTTGCGCACAGAACGGCGGCGCCTGCCGCTGGATGGCAGCCCCGCCGCCACGGCCCCCGCGCCCGATTCCCTGCTGCAGCCATCCACCGAGGCCGATGCGCCGCAGACCGATGCAGCAGGCGACCTGGCACGCGACAACGTGCTGGCGGACGATGTGCAGCCGGACGACGTGCTGCCGGACGACGTGTTGCTGGACGATCTGGCGTTCGACGATGTGGTGCTGGACGCCGAACTGCCCCGCAGTGCACCCGCTTGGGCTGATGCCACACTCGACTTGCGCCAGCGCATACCCGATCTGCCGCTGGCCAGCGATCTCGACCTGCGCCCGCCGCCCGCGCTGCCGCCGGCCGCGCCCGACGCGCCTGGTCTGCCTGAAATCCGTCTGGCCGATCTGGACGACGCGCCGCCGGTGGCGCGCCGCGTGGTCGACCTGCCGCCCTTGCCCGGTCCCGATCCTGTGGCGACCGCAGCGCCATCGGCCGCGATGGACTTGTTGCCGGAAGCCACTGAACTGGACCTGGCACAGGACTTCGCCGTCACCTTCGGCCTGACCGCCGCGCCAGAGTCAGAGGCCGATGCCGATGCCGATGCCGATGCCGATGCCGATGCCGACCTGGCGATCGCAACGGCACCGCTGCACGGTTCGCAGGACGGCGCTGCCAGCGCTGAAGCCGCTGCCGAACCCGCGCCTGAACCCGCGCCTGAACCCGCGCCCGAACCCGAACCGGACGCCGAGACCTACCGGCAGATCGGCCCGCTGCGCATCGGCATGCCGCTGTTCAGCATCTACCTCAACGAGGCCGATGAGCTGTCGCGCCGGCTGGGCGTGGAACTGGCCGAATGGGCGTTGGAGCAAGCGCGGCCGGTGGGCGAGGCGGCGGTGGCGCTCGCCCATTCGCTGGCCGGCAGCTCCGGCACGGTGGGCTATGCCGACTTGTCGCAACTGGCCCGGGCCTTGGAGCATGCGCTGGAACGCTCCCAGGCGCGTGGCCATGGCCGCAGGGACGAGGCGGTGCTGTTCAACCAGGCGTCCGACGAGATCCGCCGCCTGCTGCATCTGTTTGCCGCCGGCTTCCTGAACGCCCCCGACGCCGACTTGGTGGCGCGGCTGCAGGCGCTGGCCCATGCTGCACCCGATGCGCCCGAGCCCAGCGCCCTGGCGACCGCGCCAGCTGCTGACATGGCGCCGGACGCTGTGCCCGCACCGCTGGCAGAGCCTGACCTCGGGCCGGAACTTGAGCCCGAACCCGAGCCTGAACCCGAACCCGAACCCGAGCCTGAACCCGAGCCCGAGCCCGAGCCCGAGCCCGAGCTTCCCGTACCCGCGCCCGTTGGCGCCATGGCGGACGAGCGGGTCGACGAGCCCGGGAACGCGGCGCTGCCCGGGCCGCTGCCATCGCCGCTGACCGAGGCCTTTCCGGCTGACGCGGCCCAGGCTGCCTTCGGCCGCGCAGCGCTGCTGCCGTTTGCCACGTTGGCCGCATTGACCGAACTGGCCGAGCAGCCGCAGCGGGCCACGCGGGCCGACGCCGACGGCCCGCTCGGCGGGTTTGATGACGACATCGACGATGTCGACGCGGTGGACGAGGACCTGTTCCAGATTTTCTGCGAAGAAGCCCAGGAACTGCTGCCAGCCCTGCATGCCGGCCTGCGTGACTGGGCCCGGCGCCCGGGTGATGCGCAGGCGCCGTCGTCCTGCATGCGCTGCCTGCATACCTTCAAGGGCAGCGCGCGGCTGGCCGGCGCCATGCGGCTGGGCGAGATGGCACACCGCCTGGAGTCGCTGGTCGAACACCAGGCCAGCGCCGGTGCCAGCGCCACCCGGGCCGACATCGAGGCGCTCGTCGGCCATGCCGACATGCTGCAGGCGCGGCTCGACAGCTTGTCGGCGCCCGCCGGTGCACCAGCGCCGGCCGTGGCAAGCCCATCGGTGGCCGCACCGGTGCCGGCGCTTGCAGCGTCTGCGGTGCTGGCGGCCCCTGCGCCGACTGCAGCCTTTGCAATTCCTGCAACGCCGGCCAGCCTGGCGACCGCCCACACCACCCTCCCTGCCCCCACCGCCCCCACCGCCCCCACCGCCACGCCAAC
>JBBRJU010000041.1:0-9811 GCA_038218895.1 Burkholderiales bacterium | reverse complement strand
TGCAGGCGCTGCGCGATGTCGCCGCGGGGTCCGGCCAGGACTGGGAAGCCGTCGCGGCGCGTCTCAAGCGCGAGGGACGCCTGCATCTGGAAACCTACTGATGCACATGGAGCCGCGCCCTCCTGTGCTGGCCGCTGTACTGCTGCCATGTGCAACAACGTGGCCACAGACGAGCAGGCGCGGCGCATGGCGTCACGTCGATCGGGCACATCGATCGGGCACGTCGATTGCCAGCGCGATGCAGCATGGCTGAATCGAAAATTGCGGTCTACGGTGCGATTGCCGCCAACGTGGCGATTGCGGTGACGAAGTTCATCGTGGCCGGCATCACCGGCAGCTCGGCCATGCTCTCCGAAGGCATCCATTCGGCCGTCGACGCCGGCAACGGCGGTCTGCTGCTCGTCGGCCTGCACATGGCGAAGAAGCCGGCCACGGCGGAACACCCTTTCGGCCATGGCAAGGAGCTGTATTTCTGGAGCCTGATCGTCGCGGTGCTGATCTTCGGCCTGGGCGGCGGCATGTCGATCTACGAAGGCGTGGTGCACATGCGCCAACCCGAACCACTGACCGACCCGTTCTGGATCTATGTCGTGCTGGCCCTGGCGGCGCTGTTCGAAGGCGCCAGCTTCCTGGTCGCCCTGCGCCAGTTCCGCCGCCAGTCGGCGGGGCGGCCGTTCTGGTCTTCGCTGCATGGCAGCAAGGACCCGTCGCTCTACACCGTGCTGGCCGAAGACGGCGCTGCACTGGCAGGCCTGGCGGTGGCCGCCGCCGGCGTCTGGGCCAGCCACAGCCTGGACATGCCGGTGCTCGACGGCGCGGCGTCGGTCGTCATCGGCTGCATCCTGGCGGGCGTGGCGGTGTTGCTGATCCGCGAGTCACGCGGCTTGCTCGTCGGTGAAGGGGTGCGGCCCGAGACCGCTGCAGCCATCCGCGCCATCGCGCAGCAGCAGCCGCAGGTCGAACAGGCGGGGCTGCCGCTGACGATGTACATCGGCGCTGATGACGTGCTGCTGGCACTCGACGTCGTCTTCACCGACGGCATGGGCGCCGACGATGTGGCCGCCACCGTCGAACACATCGAGCGCGCGATCCGCGAGCGCTTCCCGAAGATCACGCGCATCTACATCGAGTCGCGCCATCGCATCGATCTGCCTGAGGCCGCAGGCTGAGCGGCAGCCGGCACGCAACATGCTCGACATCGCCGCTGCCTGCCTCGTCGTCACTGCGCTGCTGGCCTACCTGAACCACCGTTTTGTGCGCCTGCCGACGACCATCGGCGTGATGGTCATCGCGCTGGTGCTGTCGCTGCTGATCGTCGTGCTCGACGTCGTCGGGGTGTCGCATGCCTTGCGCACCTACGAAGAATCGCTGCTGCGCTCGATCGACTTCTCGGATGTGCTGATGCAGGGCATGCTGTCGCTGCTGCTGTTTGCCGGCGCGCTGCACGTCGACTTGAGCGAGCTGAAGGCGCTGCGCTGGCCGGTGGCCTCGCTGGCCCTGGTCGGCACGCTGGTGTCCACGCTGATCGTCGGCCACGGGCTCTGGGCAGCGCTGCCGTGGGTGGGCCTGGAGCTGCCGCTGATGTACTGCCTGCTGTTCGGCGCATTGATCTCGCCCACCGATCCGATCGCGGTGATGGGCATCGTGAAGTCGGCCGGCGCGCCGAAAAACCTCGAACACGTGATCGCCGGCGAGTCCTTGTTCAATGACGGAGTGGGCGTCGTCATCTTCTCGCTGCTGCTGGGCATGCTGGTCAGTGGCAGCGCGCCCACCACTGGCGCGGCACTGGCGCTGCTGGCGCGCGAAGCTGGCGGTGGCATCGCTTTCGGCCTGGTGCTGGGCTATGTCACCTACCGGCTGCTGAAGAGTGTTGACGAGTACCAGGTCGAGGTGCTGCTGACCCTGGCCGCCGTGACCGGCGGATACGCGCTGGCCAGGGCCCTGCACATCTCCGGGCCGCTGGCCATGGTGGTCACCGGCCTGATCATCGGCAACCAGGGCCGCGCGCTGGCCATGAGCGACACCACGCGCCGCTACCTCGACATGTTCTGGGAGCTGCTGGACGAGATCCTCAACGCGGTGCTGTTCGTGCTGATCGGCATGGAGGTGCTGCTGATCCACTTCTCGGTGCCGGTGCTGGTCGCGGGCGTGGTGGCCATCGTCGTCACCTTGCTCGCGCGGTGCCTGAGCGTGGGCCTGCCGGTGGCCGCACTGGGCGCCCGCTTCGGCTTGCCGGCGGGCGCCTGGCGCGTGCTGACCTGGGGCGGTTTGCGCGGCGGGATCTCAGTGGCGCTGGCGCTGTCGCTGCCGGCCGGCCCGCACCGCGACACCGTGCTCGCGCTGACCTACTGCGTCGTGGTGTTCTCGATCCTGGTGCAGGGCCTGAGCATCGGCCGGGTGGTGCGCGCGTCCTGATGCACCGCTGCGCCCCGCACTGCCAGGCGGTGCGGGGCCGTTTCGCGGCTGTTGCGCGGCTGTTGCGCGGCGATTTTTCAGGCTGTGCAGCCGCCTGTCCGGCACGCCGCAAAATCTGCGCTTTTCGAATGGAGACCGCCATGACCCACGCCTACATCTGCGACGCCATCCGCACCCCTTTCGGCCGCTACGGCGGTGCACTGTCTGGTGTGCGCACCGACGACCTGGGCGCCATCCCGCTAAAGGCGCTGATGGCGCGCAACCCCACCGTCGACTGGGGCCAGCTGGCCGACGTGCTGTATGGCTGCGCCAACCAGGCCGGTGAAGACAACCGCAATGTGGCGCGCATGGCCGCGCTGCTGGCCGGCCTGCCCGCCGACGTGCCCGGCGCCACCATCAACCGGCTGTGCGGCTCGGGGCTGGACGCAGTGGGCACAGCCGCCCGCGCCATCAAGGCCGGCGAGGCGCAGCTGATGATTGCCGGTGGTGTGGAAAGCATGAGCCGTGCACCCTTCGTCATGCCGAAGGCAGACACCGCCTTCAGCCGCAACAACGCGGTCTACGACACCACCATCGGCTGGCGCTTCATCAACCAGCGGATGAAGGCGCTGTACGGCGTGGACTCGATGCCCGAGACCGCCGAGAACGTGGCCACCGACTGGAAGATCGAGCGCGAAGCGCAAGACCGCATGGCGCTGGCCAGCCAGCTGAAGGCGGTGGCCGCGCAGCAGGCCGGCCACCTGGCGCTGGAGATCACGCCGGTCACGATTGCGTCGAAGAAAGGCGACGCCGTCGTCGTCAGCCAGGACGAGCATCCGCGCGCCACCAGCCTGGAGTCGCTGGCCAAGCTGAAGGGCGTGGTGCGCCCCGACGGCAGCGTGACCGCCGGCAACGCCAGCGGCGTGAACGACGGCAGCTGCGCGCTGCTGCTGGCCGGCGAGGCGGCAGCCGCCCGCCACGGCCTGACGCCGCGTGCCCGGGTGGTGGGCATGGCCACCGCCGGCGTGGCGCCGCGGGTGATGGGCATCGGCCCGGCGCCGGCCACCCGCAAGGTGCTGGAACTCACCGGCCTGAGCCTGGCGCAGATCGACGTGATCGAGCTCAACGAAGCCTTCGCCGCCCAGGGCCTGGCGGTGCTGCGTGATCTGGGCCTGGCCGACGACGATGCCCGCGTCAACGCCTGGGGCGGCGCCATCGCACTGGGCCATCCACTGGGCGCCAGCGGTGCCCGGCTGGCCACCACCGCAGTCAGTCAGCTGCATGCGCGTGGCGGCCGCTATGCGCTGTGCACCATGTGCATCGGGGTGGGCCAGGGCATCGCCCTGGTGCTGGAACGGGTCTGAACGGGCACCGGCAGGCGGCTCACGCCGTCTGCAGATCGTCCAGGATCGGCACTGCCGCCAGCCCGGCCAGCAGCAGCGCGAGAGGCACGGTGGCACCGAAGCTCAGCCATTGGAAGGCCAGCGCGCCGGCCAGGCCACCGCCGGCAAAGCAGGCCAGCAGCGTGGCGTGCAGGCGCAGGCGGTCGCGGTTGGCGCGCACCATTGGCTCGGCCAGGGTGTCGGGTGTGCGGTTCCAGTACAGCAGCTTGCCCAGCTCGATGCCGAGGTCGGTGATCACGCCTGTCATGTGGGTGGTGCGCACCTCGGCCTGCGAAATCTTGGTGACCATCGCGTTCTGCAAGCCCATGATGAAGCACAGCAGCGCGGCAGCCGCCGGCACCAGCAGGGCGCTGGTCTGGGCCAGGTTGGCGCCCACCAGGCCGAAGGCCAGCAGCAGCAGCGCTTCCAGCAGCAGGCTCAGCGCAAACTCGCTGTGCAGGCGCCGGCGGCGCGCCCAGTTGATCAGCAGCGTGGTGGTGACAGCACCGCTGATGACCACCGCCACCAGCAGCACGCCGGCCAGCGCCAGGCCGGCACGGCCCAGCGCCAGGTCGTCGGCCACGCCCGAGACGATGCCTGTCATGTGCGAGGTGTAGCGCTGGATGGCCAGAAAACCACCCGCGTTGATGGCCCCGGCCACGAAGGCCAGCATCAGCCCCAGCTGACGGTTGGCGCGCCGGGTGCGCTGGTGGCCGACCAGCGCGCGCATCGATTGGCGTGGCATGGTGTGGCCGGATCAGCCGGTTGATTCGCCGTGCCGCACGCCGCACTGTGCGGCAAAAACCGCCGTCTCCAGCTGCAGCGTGGCATGGCCGATGGCGTAGCCTTCGCGCAACGCGTGGGTGGCGGCTTGCAGCACGGCGGTGGCATCGGCCTGTTCGGCCAGCACCAGGTGGGCAGTGGCGGCGTTCTCGGTGCTGCCCATGGCCCACACATGCAGGTCATGCAGGCCGGCCACGCCGGGCAGGGCCAGCAGGCTGCGGCGCACGGCTGGCAGGTCGATGCCGTCGGGCACGCCGTCGAACAGCAGGTGCACGCTCTGGCGCAGCAGGCTCCAGGTGCCGGCCACGATCACGGCGGCGATCAACAGGCTGATCACCGGGTCGATCCAGGCCCAGCCCTTCCACAGCACCAGGGCGCCGCCCAGCACCACGCCCAGCGACACCAGCGCATCCGCCGCCATGTGCAGGTAGGCGCCGCGGATGTTGATGTCGCCATGCGACCCGCGCAGGAACAGCAGTGCGGTGGCGCCATTGACCAGGATGCCCACGCCGGCCACGGCGACCAGCGTCCAGCCCTGGGTGGCCACCGGGCTGCCCAGGCGCTGCACCGCCTCCCAGCCCAGTGACCCCATCGCCACCAGCAACAGCAGTGCATTGGCCAGCGCGGCCAGCAGCCCGGCGCGCTGCCAGCCGTAGGTGTGGCGGATGTCGGCCTGGCGCCGGGCGGCCACCGCCGCGCCCCAGGCCAGCACCAGCCCGGCCACGTCGCTGAGGTTGTGGCCGGCATCGGCCAGCAGGGCCAGCGAATTGACCTGCCAGCCGTAGAAGGCCTCTACCGCCACGAAGGCCAGGTTCAGGCTGATGCCGATGGCGAAGGCACGGTCGAAGTTGGCCGGTGCATGGCTGTGGCCGTGGTGCGCGTCGCGCTGATGACCGTGGGGATACCCATGTGGCTGGTCGTGCGGATGCCCGTGGGGACGCTCTTGGGCATGGCCATGCCCGTGGGCATGGTCCTGGTGTTCATCGTGCGGTTGGCTGGGCATCGGGCTCCGTCGCTGCTGCTGGATCATGCCGCAGCCGGATCGCCAGCAGTGCCGCAAAGGCCACCAGGCCCAGCGTGCCCGACAGCCACAGTGCACCGCGGCCCCAGGTGTCCAGGGCCAGGCCGAAGGCGAATGGCGCGCTGGCCTGTGCCACCCGCGCCGGCATCATCAGCCAGCCCTGGCGTGCGCCATAGCCCTGCGCGCCGAACAGCGCCAGCGGCAAAGTGCCCTTGGCGATGGTGAGGATGCCGTTGCCCGCACCGTGCAGCACCGCAAACAGGGCTGCTGCCGGTGCACCCAGCAGCAGCAGGGCGGCGATGCCCAGTGGATGCGCCAGCGACGACAACCGGGCCGACAGCAGCGGATGCACCCGGCGCAGGAAGCCGAACTCCAGCAGCCGCCCGGCCACCTGCGCCGGCCCCACCAGTGCCCCCACGCCGATGGCCACTGCCAGCGTGGCGCCAACGCTCTGCAACAGCTGCGGCAAATGGGTGGCCCAGGCCGTGCCGACGAACATGCTGACGGCGAAGAACAGGCTGAGCAGCCCGGCCAGCCAGGGTGAGGCCGGGGGCGTGGCGGCGGCCGGTGCCGCCCGCGTGGGTGCCGCCGCCCTTGACCGTGCTGAATCCGTTGACAGTGCGGACGGCGTGGAGGGTGCGGCCAGCATTGATGGCACAGGTGCAGAGCTTGGCGCTGGTGGTGTTGCCACCAGCGGCGGTGCACCGCGCGGCAGCAGTGCGTTCAGCGGCAGGCCCAGCAGCAGATGCAACCCGGCCCAGCCCAGGCAGGCGCCGCGCCAGCCGTATTGGCTGAGCATCCAGGCGCTGAGCGGCCAGCCCACGGTGCTGGCAAAACCGGCGATCAGGGTGATGCCAGTGATCGGATTGCGCGCCGCAGCGCCGTACAGCCGCACCAGGGTGGCAAATGCCGCCTCGTACAGGCCGGCGCCCATGGCCAGGCCCAGCACTGCCCAGGCTGCGAACAGGCCGAACGGCCCCTGGGCCAGCGCCAGCAGCACCAGGGCCAGCGCAAAGATGCCGTTGCAGCCCAGCAGCACTGGCCGTCCGCCAAACCGGTCGATGGCACGGCCGGCGGCGGGCCCCACGGCGGCCGAGACCACCAGCGCACCCGAGAACGCCAGGTACACCGTGGGTGGCGCCAGGCCCAGATCGGCGGCCATCGGATGGGCCAGCACCGCAGGCAGGTAGAACGACGAACCCCAGGACAGGGTCTGCGACAGCCCCAGCAGGGCCACCGGCCGCGCCCGGCCGCCAGCGGCCTGGCTGAAGCGGGACCAGGGCATCAGGCGTGGGCGTGGGCGGGCGGCTGCATCGTGGATTGATTGTAGGAAGCCGGCCCGGCTGCCGACACCGCCGGCGGCGCGCGCGATGAAACAGCCGACGACACCGCTTGCACCACAGCTGACAACACGCCCAAGCACACGCCCAAGCACACGCCCAAGCACCCGCCCAAGCACCCGCCCAAGCACCTGCCCAAGCACCCGCCCACCAACACGACCGGCGGCGCGGCAGCGGGCTCCGTGGGCGACATCTTCAGCTGGCGGGCCACTGCACCGTCACCGCCAGCCCGCCCAGCGGGGCTGACCGCGCCACCACCACCGTGGCACCCTGGGCGGCAGCAATGCGTCGCACGATTGACCAGCCCAGGCCGCTGCCGTCCTGCCCGCTGCCCAGCACGCGGAAGAAGCGTTCGCCCAGGCGTGGCAGGTCGGCCTCGGACAGGCCCGGACCGCTGTCGTCCACCTGCAGTTGCACCCGGCCACCGGCCTGCGACACCGCCACCCGCAACTCGGCCCCGGCCGGGCTGTAGCGCAGCGCGTTGTCGACCAGGTTGCGCAGCAACACCGCCAGCAGGGTGTCGTTGCCACGCACCTGGCAGCCAGGCTGGGCGTCCAGCCCCAGCGTCTGGCCCCGGGCGATGGCGCGCGGTGCCAGCGCGGCCACCACCCGCTGCGCCACGGCGCCCAGGTCCAGCGGTGCCGCAGGCGGTTCGGCGCCTGCCTCCAGGCGCGACAGTGTCAGCAACTGGTCGACCAGGCGTGCCGCCCGGTCGCAGCCGGCCAGCGTGGCGCGCAGTGCATGGGCGCGTTCTGCAGCATCGGTCTCGGCCAGGGCCACCTGGGCCTGGGCGCGGATCGCGGCGATGGGGGTGCGCAGCTCATGCGCCGCATCGGCGGTGAAGCGGCGCTCGGCCACCACCATGCTGGTGATGCGCTCGAATAGCCGGTTCAGCGCGCCGATCATGGGCTGCATCTCGGCTGGCGCATCGGGCACCCGCACTGGCGCCAGCGCCGCCGGGTCGCGGTCGGCCAGGCTGCGGCCCAAGGCCCGCAGTGGCGCCGTGCCACGCCGCACCGCCCACCAGATGGCCAGTGCCAGCAGCGGCAAGGCCAGCAGCATCGGCCACAGCATGCCGCGTACCAGGGCCAGCAGGATGTGATCACGCGAGTCCCGCTGCTCGCCGACGTAGACCCGCACGTCCTGGTCTGCCCCTCGGGCGACGAACACCCGCCAGTCGGCGCCGTTGAAGCGTGCCGCATGGAAGCCCAGGCCCACGCCGGCCGGTGCGGTCTGGCGCCTGGCGTCATCGCTGGCACTGTCGTTGTCGTTGCCCTTGTTGTCCCGGCGATCCTTGTGGTCCTTGCTGTCGCGGCTGCGCGTCGTGTCGCGATGGCCGCCGCTGTCGCCGTCGCTGTGCTCCTGCCGGGCGCGGGCCAGGGCAGCCGCCCCCACCATCGGTGCATCGGGTGCATTGGCTGAGCGCATCGCCAGCCGGCCGTCATGCCAGACCTGGAAGGCCACTTTGGGGCCATAGCGGTGCAGCTGGGGGGCGTCGGGCGTGCGGGCGTCTTCGCCGACCTCACCAGCAGCCTGCACCACCAGCAGGGCGGCGGCCTGGGCCAGGTGGCTGTCGAGCAGCTCATCCAGCGCGTGCCGCATGTCGAGCCAGGTGGTGGCCGCAGCGGCCAGCCACACCGCCACCACTGCCGCCAGCAGGCCGGCCAGCAGCCGGCCCTGCAGCGAGCGGGGCAGGCGCGGTGTCAGGCGGGTAGCCAAGCGGTTTGCCAGGCGGACCAGCATCGTCCGGTCCGGTGGCTGGTCAGGTGTCCGGTCCGGTGTCTGGTTCGATGTACGGCTCGACATCAGGCCGGGCTGTCCTTGGGCAGCAGGTAACCCACGCCGCGCACCGTCTGGATCAACGCCGCGCCCAGCTTTTTGCGCAGGTGGTGGATGTGCACCTCCACCGCGTTGCTGTCCACTTCCTGGCCCCAGCTGTACAGATGCTGTTCCAGTTGCTCCCGCGAGAGCACCCGCCCGGCGTTGAGCACCAGGGCCTGCAGCAGGTCGAACTCACGCGTGGACAGTGCCACCGCCTGGCCGGCGCGCTGCACGCTGCGGGCGGCGGGGTCCAGCCGCACGTCTTGGACCTGCAGCACCTCTTGCGGCTGGCCATGGGCGCGGCGCACCAGGGCGCGCAGCCGGGCGGCCAGTTCGTCCAGGTCGATGGGCTTGACCACGTAGTCGTCGGCGCCTGTGTCCAGACCTTTGATGCGGTCGGGCACGGCGTCGCGGGCGGTCAGCACCAGCACCGGCAGGGTGACGCCGGCACGGCGCACGCTGGCCAGCACGTCCAGCCCGTCCATCTGCGGCAGGCCCAGGTCGAGCACGGCTGCGGCATAAGGCTGGGCGCGCAGTTCGCGCTCGGCAGCCTGGCCGTCACGCACCCAGTCCACCAGGAAACCAGCCTGGCGCAGGCCGGCGCGCAGGCCGTCGCCCAGCAGGGTGTCGTCTTCGGCGAGCAGGATGCGCATGGCGGGATGTTAGAGGGCGGTCACCGCTTCTCAATCGTCGTCGTCGTCGTCGGCATGGCGGCCGCGCCGATCGGTCTGGGCAGCGACCACGCCGTGCGCTGGCTCGGCGCTGGTGGCCGACAAGCCGCCCCCAGCCGGTGCCACCTGCCACTGCCAGGACCAGAAGCCCAGCACGGCCACCAGCATCAGCGCGGCCACGCTGCGCCAGGCGCTGTGGATGCCGTCCTCGGGGAGCGCCGGCTTGCGGCCGCTGAACATGGCGCCGATCAGGTTTTCGTGGTGCATTCGGCTGGCCAGCAGCACGCCGACGATGTGCACCACCACCACGGCCATCATGGCGTTGGCGGCGGCCTCGTGCAGGTCTTCGAACAGCTCGCCGCCGATGTCGTTGTACAGCGCCCAGCCCGAGGCCACGAT
>JBBRJU010000040.1:0-10077 GCA_038218895.1 Burkholderiales bacterium | reverse complement strand
TGTGGGACATGATCATGCGCAGCACCTACGACCATGCCGAGCCGGGCGTGCTGTTCCTCGACCGCATCAACAACGACAACAACCTGGGCTACTGCGAGACGATTGCGGCAACCAACCCCTGCGTGACGGCCGACACCTGGGTGATGACCGCCGACGGCACGCGCCAGGTGCGCGACCTGATCGGCCAGCCCTTTGTGGCCATGGTCGATGGCAAGCCCTACCGCACGGAGTCGGCCGGCTTCTTCGCCACCGGCACCAAGCCGGTGTTCGAGTTGTCCACCCGCGAAGGACACATGCTCAGGCTGACGGCCGACCATCCGGTGCGCCGCGTCACACGCAAGACACGCTACCTGGTTGAAAGCGCCTGGGTGCCTGCGCGCGACCTGCTGCCTGGTGATGAAGTGATGCTGCATGACCACCGCGCCATGCACGGTTGGGACGGCGCGCACACCGACGCCGAGGGCTACCTGATCGGCCTGCTGATCGGCGACGGCACGCTCACGGCCGACGAGGCCGTTCTCTCTGCCTGGCCGCCCGAGTTGCGGGCCGTGGGCGGTGCGCCCTACGCTGTGGCACACAGTGCCAGCGGCATCATGCAAGCCGCCGAGTCGGCGTCCATGGCCATGCCGCAGCGTGCAGACTTCCGGGGCTGGCAGCGCGCAGTGGCGGGCCGCGGAGAGTTCCGCCTTGCCTCGGGCGCCCTGCACCAATTGGCACTGGGTCTGGGCATGGCGCCAGGCCACAAGACCATCACGCCGGCGATCGAAGCATCATCCTCGGACTTCTGCCGTGGCCTGCTGCGTGGCCTGTTTGATGCGGATGGGTCGGTGCAGGGCAGCCAGGACAAAGGCGTCAGCGTGCGTCTGACCCAAGTGGACCTGGGCGCCTTGCAAGCGGCGCAACGCATGCTGTTGCGCCTGGGGGTGGTGGCCACGCTCCACCGCAACCGGCGGCCGGCCGGCGTGGCAACCCTGCCCAACGGCCGTGGCGAGTCAGGTGCGCATCCCCAGCAGGCAGTGCATGAACTGGTGGTCAGTGGCGACAACCTCGCCGTCTTTGCCGACCGCATCGGTTTTGAAGACCAGACCAAGGCCGGCCGCCTGGACGAGTTGCTGGCCGGCCACCGCCGCCAACTGCATCGTGAGCGTTTCACGGCCACGGTCGAATCGCTGCGCCCCGACGGTACCGAGCCGGTGTTCGATGTCACCGTTGAAGACATCCACGCCTTCGACGCCAACGGGCTGGTGGTGCACAACTGTGCCGAGCAACCACTTCCGCCCTACGGCTGCTGCTGCCTGGGCAGTGTCGACCTCACCCACTTCGTGCAACGCCCGTTCGAGCAGGATGCCGCTTTCGACGACGCCGGTTTTGCCGCCGTGTGCGCGGTGGCCACCCGCATGCTCGACAACGTGCTGGACGTGACGGTGTGGCCGCTGCCGCAGCAGCAGGCCGAGGCACGTGCCAAGCGGCGTGTGGGCCTGGGCTTCACCGGCCTGGGCGATGCGCTGGTGATGCTGGGCCTGCGCTACGACACCGCGCCGGCGCGCGCCATGGCCGCGCACCTCTCGGCGGTGATGCGCGACGCCGCTTACGGCGCCAGCGCCGATCTGGCCACCGAGCGTGGCGCGTTCCCGCTGTTCAACGCCGACCTGTACCTGTCACGCGGGGCCTTTGCCTCGCGCCTGCCGCCTGCGCTGAAGGACAAGATCCGCGCCCAGGGCCTGCGCAATTCACACCTGCTGTCGATCGCGCCCACCGGCACCATCAGCCTGGCCTTTGCCGACAACGCCAGCAACGGCATCGAGCCGGCCTTCAGCTGGAGCTACACCCGCAAGAAGCGCGAACCCGACAACAGCTTCAAGCACTACGCGGTCGAAGACCACGCCTGGCGCCTGTACCGCCACCTGAAGGGCGCCGACACGCCGCTGACCGACGCCTTCGTCACCGCGCTGGAGATGAGCGCCGAGGCCCACGCGGCGATGGTGGCGGCCGTGGCACCGTACATCGACACCTCGATTTCCAAGACGGTGAACGTGCCGGCCGACTACCCGTACGAGGATTTCCAGGGCCTGTATCTGCAGGCTTGGCAATCGGGCCTGAAGGGCCTGACCACCTACCGGCCGAACAGCGTGCTGGGTTCGGTGCTGAGCGTGGACGCGCCGCCTGTCACGGTACCGTCCCCAAGCCCGTCCCCAAGCCCGGCCGCAACCACGGCTGCAGCCCAGCCCGCGCCGCTGCAGCCGATGGCGGCGACCGACGGCGCCAACCAGCGGCTGCGGCTCGACCGCCTGCCCGCGCCGGTGCTCGACAGCCTGCGCTGGCCCAGCCGGCCTGATCTGCCCGGCGGCAACCCGGCCTGGAGCTACCTGATCCAGCATCCGCACGGTGATTTTTCGCTGTTTGTCGGTGAGCTGCCGGCCGAGGCCGGCCCGGGCCTGGGGCTGTTTGCGCAGAACCTGCCGTTCGAGGTGTGGGTCAATGGCGCCGAGCAGCCGCGCGGCATCGGCGCACTGGCCAAGACCCTGTCGATGGACATGCGTGTGCATGACGCCGCCTGGCTGCGCCTGAAGCTCGACGCCCTGGCCACGGTGGCTGAAGAGCGTGCCTTCGAGATGCCCTTCCCGCCCAACGGCGAGTTGCGGCTGTTTCCGGGCGTGGTGGCGGCCACCGCAGCGGTGATCCGCTGGCGCTGCGAACAATTGGGCGCGCTGCAAGACGGTGGCCCCACGCCGGTGGTCGACGCCATGTTCAGCAGGGACGAGCCCCGCACCGGCACCGCCGGCACGCTGGCCTGGGCGGTGGATGTGGACAACCACGCCACCGGCGAGAGCTTCACCGTCACCCTCAAAGAGGTGGCGCTGCCGGCGCCTGATGGCAGCACCAGCAACCGCCCCTGCGCCATCGGCTTCTCGGGCAACTACCCACGTGCGCTCGACGGCCTGGCGCGGCTGCTGAGCCTGGACATGCGGGTGATCGATCCGGCCTGGATCGGCATGAAGCTGCGCAAGCTGCTGAACGTGGGCGAGCCGCTGGGCCACTTCATGGCGCCGGTGCCCGGTGAGCGGCGCCAGCAGACCTGGCCCAGCACCGTGGCCTACATCGCCCGCCTGGTGATCCACCGCTACGCCATGCTGGGCGTGCTGGACGAACACGGCTTCCCGGTGCTGGCGATGGGCATCCTGGCCGCGCCCAAGGCCAGGCCGGTGGCCGCCGATGGCGCCGGCATGGCCATCGCTGCACCCGTCAACCTGGCCACCATGGCCGGCAAGGCCTGCCCCGAGTGTGGCAACCACACGCTGATCCACAAAGATGGCTGCGAGTTCTGCACCGCCTGTGGCTATGTGGGGCAATGTGGCTGAGCTTGGCGGGGCCGTGAAAGTGCTGCCAGCTCCGCCAGCCCGTCGGCGGCCTGTCTGTGTGCCAACGCACATTGCCCGCCGTTGTTGCTTGAAATGGCCAGGCCCCAACAGCTGAATCAAGCGGCCATCCAACATTGCTGCACAGGTGCTGCGGGGGGGGGTACGATCGGTTTTTCCAGCGCATGGCAACCCCAAGGTTCGATGGATGATCCCGAGATCGATGTGATCGCAGCACACCTGGCCCGGCGGGCTGGCCGTGGTGCGGGCGCTCTGCAGGTGGCGCAGGCATTCAGCGCCATGTGGCAGGAAATCGACCTGGCGCTGTGCCCGATCATCGGCTCAGGTGGTGTGCAGGCCCTGTTCAAGCGCAGCGTGCATGTGGCGGCCGCCCAGCACCCGTGGCTGCAGGCCGGCCTGGGCCGCGACCGTTTGGCAAGTGCTGACCCGGCTGCGCTGACAGCCTTGCTGGCGTCGCAAGACGCCGCGCAAGCCCTGGCCTGTGGCAACACCCTGTTGCACACCCTGCATGCCTTGCTGATTTCCCTGATTGGAGCGTCGCTGACCGAGCGCCTGCTCCGCCCCGTCTGGGGCCCGCCCCCGAGCAGCGCAGCCGCGCAGGACATGTCCCGATGACAAGCAAAGTCAAGATCAACCGCCTGCCCACCGGCGTGCCGGGTCTGGACGCCGTGCTGGGTGGTGGCATCCCCGAGTTTTCGTTCAACCTGATCGCCGGCCAGCCAGGCAGCGGCAAGACCACGCTGGCGCACCAGATCATGTTTGCGCTGGCCACACCGCAGCGGCCGGCGCTGTATTTCACCGTGCTGGGCGAGCCACCGCTGAAGATGCTGCGCTACCAGCAGCAGTTCGATTTTTTCGATACCGAGGCGCTCAACCACAGCGTGCGCTTCCTCAACCTGTCTGACGACGCGGCCCAGGGTGAACTCGACCGGGTGCTGCAGCGCATGGCCGCTGAAGTGGCCGAGCACAGCCCGGCGCTGGTGTTTGTCGATTCGTTCCGGTCCGTGGTGCAGGCCAACGTCTCCGATGGTGGCCCCCACACCGGCTTGCAGCAGTTTGTGCAGCAGCTGGGCATGCTGATGACCACCTGGCAGGCCACCACCTTCTTGATCGGAGAGTATTTTTCTGAGGTCGATCCCAACCCGGTGTTCACCGTGTCCGACGGCCTGATCTGGCTGCGCCAGAGCGTGCAGCGCAACTCGATGGTGCGCAAGCTGGAGATCATGAAGATGCGCGGCCAGCCGACCTTGCCTGGGCTGCACAGCTTTCGCATCGGCCCGGCCGGCGTCGAGGTGTTTGCGCCGGCCAGCGCGGTGGTGCCGGCGTTGCCCGCCCGGCAGCCTGCCGCGCTTCAGCATCGGCTGGGCATGGGCGTGCCCGGCCTCGACGAGATGCTGGGCGGCGGCCTGCCCCGGGGCTTTTCTGTGCTGGTGGCCGGGCCGTCGGGCTCGGGCAAGAGCCTGATGGCTGCGGCGTTCCTGGCCGAAGGTGCCCGCATCGGCGAGACCGGCGTGATGGCTGCCTTCGAGCAGCACCCCGACCATGCGCGCAACCCCATCGTCGCTGACCTGATCGCCAACGGAAAGGTGCATTTGGTGGATTGCAAGTCAACTGACTTGTCGATCGACGAACTGGTGTTCCTGCTGGCCGACGCCGTGCGTGCCAACAAAGCCACCCGGGTGGTGATCGATTCGCTGTCGGGCTTCGAGCTGACGCTGGCGCCCACCTTCCGCGAAGACTTCCGTGAGTCGCTGCTGCGCCTGGTCACGGCCTTGTCGGCGGCAGGTGTCACGGTGCTGATGACGTCCGAGCTGGAAGACCGCTACACCGACCTGCGCTTCAGCCCTTACGGCACCGCCTTTCTCACCGACGCCATCATCGTGCAGCGCTACATCGAGGTGGGCAGCCGGCTGCGCCGCATGATTGCGGTGGTCAAGGTGCGTGCCAGTGCCCATTCTGACCAGTTGCGTGAATATGTCGTCGATGGCGGTGGCATCCGCATCGGCGCCCAGCTGGTCGACCAGGAAGGCCTGCTCGGCGGCCGACCCACGCGCAAGGTGTGGCGGGCCGGGCCGGTACCGGCCGTCGACACATTGGAGGCCGGGGCCGAGCCCGGTGCCGGCGGTGGCTGACGCACCCGGGGGCCGCGCGTGACCACCCCAGGCAGCGGCTCGCATGACAGCCGCACAGGCACCGGTAGCGGCACAGGCAGCGATGCCGACATCGGCACAGGCAGCGGTACCGGCAGCAGCGCTGACCTCAGCACCCAGGCCGCCGCCAAGCTGGCCGGGCTGGAACTGCAGATCGACGATGCGCAGGCCTTGCTGGTGCGCCTGATGCAGGATGTGGTGGAGGTGGAAAGCCTGCAGACCCTGCAGACCCAGCAGTTGCTGGAAGCCAATGAGGAGTTGGTGATCGCCGCCCTGCGGGCCCAGGGTGATGCCGACACCGCGTCCATGGCGCTGGACGGCCTGTCGCATGCGGCTGAACACGACCCGCTGACCGGCCTGCCCAACCGCACGCTGTTCCAGGACCGGCTGCAGCATGCCATCGCCAGCGCCGCGCGGCACCTCGGCTGCGTGGCGGTGTTGTTCGTCGACCTCGACGACTTCAAGCAGATCAATGACCGCTTCGGGCATGAAGTGGGCGATCTGGTGCTGCAGCAGGTGGCGCAGCGCCTGCTGGGCGTGGTGCGCGCTGTCGACACCGTCAGCCGCCACGGTGGCGACGAGTTTCTGGTGCTGCTAACCGAGGTGGTGCGGCCGGTGGACGCCGCGCTGGTGGCCGACAAGTTGCTGGCCGCACTGGCGTCGCCGATGCGGGTGGACGCACACCGCCTGCACATCAGCGCCAGTATCGGCATCAGCATGCACCCGGGCGATGCGGCCGATGCGCGGCAGCTGGTTGCACACGCCGATGCCGCGATGTACAACGCCAAGCGCCTCGGCCCTGGTCATTTTGTCTTCCATGGCCGGCTGCCTGCGGTCGGCGCCCGGCCACCAGTGGCGCCGCCTGCTGCCTTGCCCGCCACGGCGCCGGCCGCGTCGCCAGCCAGCTTGCCGGCCGAGTCGCTGAACGCGTGGCCGCCCGAGTTGCCGCCCGAGTCGACGGCCGACGCGACGGCCGAGTCGAGGCCCATCAGCCCGTCGGCGCCGGCCGGCGCCGACGGGCTGCATGCGGCGCTGCGCGAGGCCAATCAACGGCTGGTGCTGGCCGCGCTGGACGCGCAGACGCTGCGCGATGCGGCGCAGCAGGCGCAGGCGCGGCAGGCGGCGCTGATCGAGGTCGTGGCCCAGGAACTGCGCAACCCTGCGGCACCGATCCGTGTCGCCGCGTCGATGCTGGGCCGGCTCGGCGCCACCGAGCCGCTGCTGCCACGCTTGCAGAGCATGGTCGAACAGCATGTGGCGCAGATGGCGCGGCTGGTCGGCGACCTGCTCGATGTGGCGCGGCTGGGCAGCGGCGGGCTCGAGCTGCCGCTGCATGTGGTCGATGTGGCCGCAGTGGTCCATACCGCGCTGGACACCTGGCGCCCGCTGCTGGCCTTGCGCCACCAGCGCCTGGTGGTGGCCATGCCGGGCGGCCCGCTGCTGGCACATGCCAACACCGAGCGGCTGGCGCAGGTCGTCAACAACCTGCTCGACAACGCCGCGAAGTACACCCACGACCACGGCCAGATCGACCTGACCCTGGTGGCGCACGACGACAAGGTGGTGCTGACCGTGGCCGACAACGGCATCGGCATCACGGCGCTGGCCCTGACGCAGATCTTCGAGCCCTTTGCCCAGGCCACCGAGGCCATCGGCTTCAATGGTGTCGGACTGGGCATCGGCTTGACGGTGGTGCGTGCGCTGCTGCAGGCAATGGGCGGCAGCATCACCGCCAGCAGTGCGGGCAGCCGGCAGGGCAGCCGCTTCGTTGTCACGCTGCCGCGCGCCAGCGCGCTGGCGGGCCCTGCTGCTGGCGCAGTCGTCAGCACAGCTGGCAACCCGGCTGACGGAACGACTGGCAACCCGGCCGGCACCCCGACTGGCGGCCCGGCTGGCGACACACTTGGCGACCCGACTGCCCGCACGGGCAGTCAGCCAGCGCAGTGACCTTGGCGTCGTGACCGCGCCCACGACGACCCTGGCTGCGACCGACCCGCAGCGCAATCTGCTGCTGGCCATGCTGCCAGACGCCGAATTTCAACGCTGGCAGCCGCAGCTCGAGGCCGTGGCCATGCCGCAGGACCAGGTGCTGACCGAGGCTGGCGAAGCCGCCAGCTTTGCCTATTTTCCGACCACTGCGATCGTCTCGCTGATGGTCCTGACCGAGCAGGGCGGCTCCACCCAGATCGGCATGGTGGGCCATGAGGGCATGGTGGGCATGGCGCTGATCATGGGTGGTGGCTCCACCCCCAGCCGAGCGGTGGTGTCGAGCGGCGGCCAGGGGATCCGGGTGAGCGCCCGCTGGATCGAGGCTGCATTCAACCAGTCGCCCGCCGTGGCGCACCTGCTGCTGCGCTACACCCAGTCGATGATCACCCAGATGGCGCAGACGGCGGTGTGCAACCGCCACCATGCGCTGGACCAGCAGCTGTGCCGCTGGCTGCTGCTGACCCTGGACCGCCTGCCCGGCAATGAGCTGCTGGTCACGCATGAGGCCATTGCCCACATGCTGGGCGTGCGGCGCGAGGGCGTGACCGATGCCGCGCTGAAGCTGCAGAAGCTGGGCCTGATCCGCTATGCGCGTGGCCGCATCACGGTGTTGGACCGCCCTGGCCTGGTCCAGCGCAGCTGTGAGTGTTATGCAGTGGTGCAGCACGAGTCTGCGCGCCTGATGCAGCCCCCACCACCGCCCCACTGATGCAGGGCGGGCACGCGGCGCGCCGGCACGCACTGGCTTGCGGATATGCTTCGCCCCCCGAGCCGGCATTGCGACGCCGGCCCAGCGCGCACGCCGTGCGCGCTGGTGCAGCGTTTCGGATGGCCTGAAATCCTTCACATGAGCAACGACAACATCCTCGAAACCCGGGCCTTGACCAAGGAGTTCAAGGGCTTCGTGGCCGTCAGCAAGGTGGATCTGCAGGTCAAGCGTGGCAGCATCCATGCGCTGATCGGCCCCAATGGCGCGGGCAAGACCACCTGCTTCAACCTGCTGACCAAGTTCCTGATTCCCACCTCGGGCCAGATCCTGTTCGACGGGCATGACATCACCAAGGAAAGCTCGGCCCACATCGCCCGGCGCGGGGTGATCCGCTCGTTCCAGATCAGCTCGGTGTTTCCCCACCTCACTGTGCTCGAGAACGTGCGGGTGGCGCTGCAGCGCACGCTGAACAATTCCTTCCAGTTCTGGCGCAGCGAAAAAGTGCTGGACCAGCTCAACGACCAGGCGATGGACCTGCTGCGCGAGGTGGACCTGGAACAGTACGCCGCGCTCACTGCGGTGGAGCTGAGCTACGGCCGCAAGCGCGCGCTGGAGATCGCCACCACACTGGCGATGAACCCCACGCTGATGTTGCTCGACGAGCCCACCCAGGGCATGGGCCTGGAAGACGTGGACCGCATCCGCCAGTTGATCAAGAAGGTGGCCGCCAACCGCACCGTGCTGATGGTGGAGCACAACATGAGCGTGGTGGCCAGCATTGCCGACACCATCACCGTGCTGCAGCGCGGCGCCACGCTCGCCGAAGGCCCGTATGAGCAGGTGTCGAAGAACCCCGCCGTGATCGAGGCCTACATGGGCAGTGCCAGCGTCGAATTGAAGGGCGCCCACTGATGGCCGCGAAACGCTTCCTGGACGTCAAGGGCCTGCACGGCTGGTACGGCGAATCGCATGTGCTGCACGGCGTCGATTTCCATGTCGACGAGGGCGAGGTGGTCACGCTGCTGGGCCGCAATGGCGCCGGGCGCACCAGCACGCTGCGCGCCATCATGGGCTTGATCGGCAGCCGCAAGGGGTCGATCCAGGTGATGGGCCAGGAGACCATCGACATGGCCACCCACCGCATTGCGCAGCTGGGCATCGGCTACTGCCCTGAAGAGCGGGGCATCTTCTCCAGCCTGTCGGCCGAAGAAAACCTGATGCTGCCGCCGCAACTGGCCGAAGGCGGCATGTCGGTGCAACAGATCTACGCCATGTTCCCCAACCTGCAGGAGCGCGCCCAGAGCCAGGGCACACGCCTGTCGGGCGGTGAGCAGCAGATGCTGGCGGTGGCGTGCATCCTGCGCACCGGCGCGCGCCTGATGCTGCTCGATGAAATCTCCGAAGGCCTGGCGCCGGTGATCGTGCAGAAGCTCGCCGAGATGGTGGGCACGCTGCGCAGCAAGGGCTACACCATCGTGATGGTGGAGCAGAACTTCCGCTTCGCCGCGCCGCTGGCCGACCGCTTCCTGGTGATGGAGCACGGCCAGGTGATCCAGCAGTTCACCCAGGCCGAGTTGCCTGGGCGTCTGGACAGCCTGCATGAATACCTGGGTGTCTGAGCACCTGCCCAGCCCGCCCACCCACCCCCCCGCCCGCCCGTTTTTTTCACCCCGCCCCACCTGGAGAACCGCATGAAACTCAACAAGCTCACTGCCGCCTGCGCGCTGGCCACGGCCACGTTGTTCGGTACCACCACCGCCCAGGCCCAGATCTCTGGCGACACCATCAAGATCGGCATCATCACCGACATGTCGGGGCTGTATGCCGACATCGACGGCCCGGCCGGCGTTGA
>JBBRJU010000039.1:0-10202 GCA_038218895.1 Burkholderiales bacterium | reverse complement strand
ACGACCCGTCGCACATCATCCTGGACGAGCCCACCAACGGCCTCGATGTGCTGGCCACCCGCAGCCTGCGCGACGCGCTGCGCCGCCTGCGTGACGAGGCCGGCAAGTGCATCGTCTTTTCCAGCCACATCATGCAAGAGGTGGAACGGCTGTGTGACCAGGTGGTGGTGGTGGCCGGCGGCCGCACCGTGGCCGAGGGCACGGTGCCGGCGCTGCTGGCACGCACCGGGCAGACCGATTTCGAGGCCTGCTTCGTGCAGCTGGCGTTCGGGGATGCAGCGGCTGCTGTCGCTGCAAGCGCTGCAAACGCTGCGAACGCTCCAGCCGCTGCGGCCGCAAGGCCGGCGGCGCAACCATGATGCGCGGCGCCTGGCAGGTGTTCATCAAGGAGTTGCGCGATGCATTGCGCGACCGCCGCACGCTGGCGATGGTGCTGCTGTCGTCGGTGGCGCTGGGGCCGTTGCTGCTGGTGGCGCTGTCGGTGCTGGTGGCCGAGTTCGAGGCCCGCGCCGAGGCGCGTGATGTCTATGCCGTGGGCCTGGAGACGGCGCCCACGCTGCGCAACTACATCGAGCGCCAGGCCTGGACAGTGCACACCGCGCCGCCCGACCATGCCGAGGCGCTGGTCAAACGCCGGTTTGCGCATCCGGTGCTGGTGGTGCCGCCCGGCTTCGAGGCCGATCTGGCCGCCGGCATCGCGCCCGTACTGCTGCTGGTCTCCTCCAGCGCCAACCAGCGGGCCGAAGGCAGCGCCGGCAGTGTCGCAGCGCTGTTGCAGGGTTTCAGCCAGGAGCAGGCCAGCCTGCGCCTGGTGCTGCGTGGCGTGGTGCCGGCGGCGCTGCAAGCGGTGACGGTGCAGCGGCGCGACCTGGCCGACCCGCGCGCCCGCGCCGCCCAGTTCACCCGGCTGCTGCCGTTTTTCGTGTTGATGGCAGTGGTGTACGGCGCGCTGCATGCGGCGCTCGACACCACTGCCGGCGAGCGCGAGCGCGGCTCACTGGAGCCGCTGCTGATGACGCCGCTGCCGCGCGCCGCCCTGGTGCTGGGCAAATGGGGTGCGGTGGCGGTGATGGGCATGGGCGTGGCGGTGCTGGCTTGTTTCGGCTTTCTGCCCGGGCAATGGCTGCTGCGCAGCGAGGCGCTGTCGGCGATGTTCCAGTTCGGCTGGCGCGAGGCGCTGCTGTTCCTGGCCTTGCTGCTGCCGCTGGCGGCCTTGCTGGCGGCGCTGCTGATGGCAGTCGCCATCCGCAGCCGCAGCTTCAAGGAGGCGCAGGCCAGCAGCACCGTGGTGGTGCTGGCCGTGTCATTGCTGCCGCTGTTGACGGCGTTCCAGACTGGCGGCGAACAGCGCTGGCATCTGTGGCTGCCGGCGCTGGCGCAGATCACCCTGATGCAGCGGGTGCTGGAGGGTGAAGCCCTGGGCGCCGCCGACCTGGTGCTGCCGTTGGTGGTAGCGCTGCTGGTGGCGGCGGCATGCCTGGTGTCGGTGGCGCGCCAGTTGCGCATGGCGGCCTGGAAGTGAGCGCATGCTCAGGCGGCCAGCGCCATGGGCCGGCCCGGTGTGCCCAGCGCTTTTGCCACCGCCTGCTGCCAGGGCAGGCCGTGCACGATGGCAGTGAAGTGGCGCGCAGCTGCATAGGCGGTGAGCACCTCGCCTTCTTCGCCCACCAGGCGCAGGTTGCTCACCACCGCCATCGGGTCGGCCATGGCCACCACCCCGCAGGTCAGCTGCACCCAGTCCCAGGCCATGCCGACATCGCCTTCGTCGCCGTGCCAGGCCCAGATGGTCTGGCCCACGTTGCGGCAAGACCCGTCGCCCGCGCTGGTGACCTGGGTGCCCAGATGCTGCAGTGGCAGCGGAACCGGGCGGCCAAGCTGCCACAATAAAGGCGGCCAGGCGCGCAAGGTCCAGGGTGGGTGTCGTTGATGCGTGGGGTTCATGAGGTCACCGAGGGTGTGTTTGTTCTTTGCCGGAGTTTTCGGCAACCGGCAGCAAATGAAAACATGTAAACCTTTCCAGGGCCTGTCCATGGAGCCCGGCAGGCGCTGATTTCCTGGCATGCTGCCCGTTGGATTCACCTCGATATTGGAAGTGGGCAGTCGCGAAGACTTCCGCGCTGGGGTGGTGCGCTTTTCGCAGAGCCTCGGGTTCAACACCGTGTCGGCCATGGCGGTGGTCGATTTCGCGGTCGGCCGTTCAGAGTTCGTGTCGATCGACAACGCGCCCGACGGCTACACCGCTGCCATGCATGACGTGCCCAGCATGCGCCGCGACCCGGTGATGCAGCACTGCCGGCACAACTCGGTGCCGATCATCTGGGACCAGAACACCTACACCCGCAACGGCCTGGGCGAGCTCTGGGAAGAGCAGGCCCGCTTCGGCTACCACACCGGCATCGCGATGGCGCTGCACCTGCCCGAAGGCCGGCACTTCGCCTTTGGTGTCGAGCGTGACAAGCCCTTGCCGTCCGACGGTGGTGAATTGCAGCGGCTGGTGGCCGACCTGCAGCTGTTTGCGGTGCATGCGCAGGAGGCGGCGATGCGCCTGCTGTGGCCGGCAGCGCCCGCAATCGACCGCCCCGCGCTGACACCGCGCGAATTGGAGGCGCTGCGCTGGACGATGGAAGGCAAGACCGCCTGGGAAGTGGGCGCCATCCTGGGCATCAGCGAGCGCACGGCGGTGCTGCATGTCAACAATGCCATGCACAAGCTGGGGTGCACCAGCAAGCACCAGGCGGTGCTGCGGGCGCTGCGGCTGGGCTTGATTTCCTGACCCGGTCAGGCCTGCGGGGCCGCCGGCATCATCAGTACGGTGGACAAGAGGTGGCGTGTTGGCGCGTTGTGAGGCCCTGTAAGAGTTGACAGTTTCGGCAGAAGTGCAGCACTGGTGAAATTCGATGCAAGCGCTGAGATAGGCGCCACATCCCACCAACACCAGGAGTTGCACCATGACCACCACCACCACCACCACCCACGCCGACACCACCACCCAGCTGCCCCGCGCTGGCTGGTGACCACGGGACGCCTGGCGTGCAGCGCCCGGCGGCGTGCCTGCCCCCATGCAAAACGGCCTGGTCTGACTAGGTTGTTTTGTCTGGGGGTTGCTGCCGTTGCTGGTCAGCCCGGGTTCACCAGCGACTTGTCTTGCCGGATCTGGATGGGTTTGTCAGCCACAGCCTGAACTGCTGTTTGGTGACGTACCACCAGCCCGCGAGGGCTGTGGCCCATCGGATGAACCAGGCCCAGTGTCGTTGCGATCAAATGCAAGATGCCGTCGCTGTGGACGGCATCTCGTGGCTGAACGCAGCCCTTCGTGGCTGGTGCTTTCACCAATCGGCGGGCCGGTCCGGGCCGTTTGAAAGAACCGGTCTTCAGGTCTTCTGCGTCTTGTCGAGCCGGCCAGTTCCTGCCAGCGAACCAGGATCATGGGCGGGCATGCGTCGGCCGACGCTGTCAAGAGAATTGATTGATTGCCTTTTTGCAATAGGTTTCGTCAAGCTGCGGCTGGGTGACGGCAGCAGCAGGGAACCTTAGCTTTGCCCGGGGCATCGGGCAACGAATCGGATAGAACTGCTCTGCGCCCGGCGCAAGGTCAAAGTCGGACTCGGCACCGCAAACCGGCCGGCAGTTCACCCCGGGCGTTGTCCAGATCGGCGACGATACCGAAGGTGCCGGCGGCGGCATCGATCACCCGGTCCACCGTGCGGATGCGCGCCGGGATCTCGCGCTGGAACGGCGCCTCCGGCGTCACGGCCACCACCTGGCCTTTCTTGACGGCTGTGAACAAGCGCACCGGCAGCAGCACCTGCACGGCAAGCGGGTGGGTCTGTGCGATCTTCAGTACCGGTTTGCGGCTGTCGCCGGCATCGACCAGGGCGCCAGGGTACAGGTACTGGCCGACCACCACGCCGCTGAACGGCGCCAGGATCTGGCGGCGGCGCAGGTTGTCCACGGCCTGGCGGTGGTCGAGCCGGGCGATCTGGCTGTTCTCGGTGCTGCTGCGCAACTCGGCCTCGGCCAGCTTCAGTTCGGCCTGGGCATCGTCCACTGCCTGGGCGGCGACAAACTCTTCGGCCAGCAACTCGGTGAGCCGGCGAGACTTCTCGCGCAATGCCGCCACCTTGGCGCGCGCCAGCTCGCCGGCGCCTTGCGCATCGGCCCGCGCCTTGGCCGACTCGGCCGCGCTGAGCTCGGCGCTGCTCTCGATGGTGACCAGCACCTGGCCCTGGTGGATCGCCTCGCCACGGCGTGCGTGCACACGCTGCAGGATGCCGGTCACCGGGCTGCGGATCTCGACCGTTTGCGCGGCCTCGATCAGACAGTCGTAATCGCTGGCCGGCTTGGCGGCTGAAGCTGCCTCCAACGCCGATGACCAGATGAGCAGCGCGAGGCAGGCGGCGGACAGCGGAATGGGTCTGGGATTGGGTTTCATGTCACGGAGCCTGAAATGCCGATGATGCGATGAAGTTCGCGGTCCTGGCGAAGGGTTTGCCGGCGGGCGGTCCAGGCGCGGCGCTCAGCGTCGCGCTGCACCAGCCAGACGGCCAGCCACACCGCCAGTGCCCGGCCGCGCCGCAGCGCCAGCAGGCGGCGCAGCGGTGCGGACAGCGGCTTGAACAGCGGGTCGTCGGCAGCCACCAGTGCGCGCACCGTGCCAGGCTCGCCCTGGCGGCCGCTGCGGCCGAACAGCTGGCGGTCCACCCGCGGCGACTCGTGGTATTCGGTCAGGATCACCAGCAGGCCGCCAGCACCCAGGGTGGCGGCCTGCAGCTTGATGTCGGTGCCGCGGCCGGCCATGTTGGTGGCGATGGTGATGCGCCCGGGTTCACCCGCCTGCGCGACGACGGATGCCTCTTCGGCGTCCTGGCGCGCATTGAGCACGATGGCCTTCACGTGCCGCGCCGCGAACGCGCCGGCCGCCGCCTCGGAGGCTTCGACGCTGCGCGTGCCCACCAGCACCGCCTGGCCGCGTGCGGCGGCCGCCACCGCTTCGTCGGCCACCGCCTGCCATTTGGCAGCGGCATCGGGTAGGCATCGCGCCGGCAGTTCGCGCCGGGCGATGGGCCGGTGCGTCGGCAGACGGCGCACGCGCAGCCGGTACACGGCCCACAGCTCGCGTGCAGCTTCTGCGGCAGTGCCGGTCAGCCCGGCCAGCAGGTAGTAGCGGCGGAAGAAGCGCTGGAAGGTCATGCGCGCCAGGGTGTCGCGCCCGGCGGTCAGCGCAACGCCTTCCTTGCACTCGATCAGCTGGTGCAGGCCCTGCTCCCAGGAGCGGTCGGCCATCACGCGGCCGGTGGACTCGTCGACGATCTGCACCTTGCCATCGGCCAGGATGTAGTGCTGGTCGCGCTGGTACAGGTGCAGCGCCGTCAATGCCTGGCGCAGCAGTTGATCGCGCCAGGGCCGCGCCCGCCACATGGCCCGGATGCCCTCGGGCAGGGGTGGGCAGGCGTCCAGGGCGGCGGGACGCAGTTCAACCTCGCGCGAGGCCAGCTTGAGCGTGAAGTGCGCACCGGCCCGCAGCGCCTTTGCTGCGGCGATGGCCCAGGCCAGCAGCGCAGGCTCGTGCAGGCCGGCAGCTTCGCGCGAGATGATCATCGGCGTGCGGGCCTCATCGATCAGCACGCTGTCGGCCTCGTCGACGATGGCGAAGTGCAGCGCCGGGATCAGCGGCTCGTTGGCCGCCGTGCCGTGCACGAAGCCGTGCAGGCGCGCCACCCGGGCGGGCATGCTGCCGTGGCCGGCGAGGCGGTCCTTCAGGTAGTCGAACACCAGCTCCTTGCCGGCCACGTAGCACACCGCCTGGCGGTAGGCACAGCGGCGCTGGTCGGCTTCCATGCCGCCCTTGACAAACCCGCCGGTCAGGCCGAAGAACGCAAACAGCGGCGCCATCTCGGCGCAGTCGCGCTCGGCCAGGTAGTCGTTGGTGCTGACCACATGCACCCGCGCGCCGCTGGTTGCCATCACCGTGGCGGCCAGCGCGGCCACCAGGGTCTTGCCCTCGCCGGTGCGCATCTCGGCCAGTTGTCCGTGGATCAGCACCTGTGCACCGGCAAACTGCACCGGGTGCGGCCACAGGCCCAGCGTGCGCCGCGCCGCCTCGCCGGCACACGCCAGCGCCAGCGCCAGCGCCGCATCGCCGCCGCCTGGCTGGCGCAGTTGCAACATGGCCTGGGCCATGCGCGCGCGCACCACGTCGTCTGGCTCACCGTGCAGGGCCGCACCCTGGACGCGGCTGTTCAAGGCCGCGATGGCCGCTGCCGGCACGCCGCGCACTGGCAGCCAGCCCGGCAGCTCGCGCAGCCAGCGCTCGAAGGCGTGGCTGGTGTCGGTGCCGCGCTCGTCACGCGCGGTGTCGGCACGGCGGAACTCGGGCCCGGCCAGGCGCTTCAGCCAGCGCAGGTCTGCGGTGGCCGTGGCGGCGTTGGCGTCAGACATTCAGGCGCGACAGGAAGGCCTGGCGCAGCCGCAACAACCACTGCGCGGCCAGTGCTGTGGCGCCGAGATCGAAGCGCACCTGCACGCGGTCGCCGAACACCGCGCTGGGCGACGGCCGGGCCAGCTGCAGCTCGAAGTCGAAAACCCGTTTCAGGCTGTGCGTGCCGCCTTCCCGGGCCGGGTCCACCGCGATCTCGCCGCCGGCAGGCGTGCCCAGCGCGGGCGACACCAGTTCGAAGCCGCCGCCCGGCACCTCGCGGCGCACGCGTGCGTCGACCGCCTGGCGCGGCGATTGCAGCGGGCGCACCTGCACCGCCTGCAGCCGGGTCTTGACCAGGTCGGCGTCTTCTTGCGACACGGCCACGCGCACGCGGTCGGTCGCGCCAGCCACCAGGTAGCCCAGCACCTCGCCGCGCTGGACAGCCCGGCCAGCCAGTTCGGTCGGCGCGGCGGGCACCCACTGGCCGGCGCGGGTGGCGCGCACACCGAGCGCAGCCACGCGCAGCTGCGCCTGGTCGAAGCGGGCCTGCCGTGCGGCCAGTTCGCTGCGCAAGGGCGCCAGGCGCACGGGCTCGTCCACGGCGGCGCGGCGCAATTGGGCCTGGGCTTGCGCCAACGCGGCGGCTGCCGCGTCCAGCTCGGCCTGCTGGGGCAGGTTTTCCAGTTGCAGCAGGGGCGCACCGGCTTGCACTGCAGCCCCGGGCTCCGCCGCCACGCTGCGGATCTGGCCGGCGGCATCGGCGCGAACGATGGCTTCGTCAGGCAGCCAAACCACACCCTTGTGCACCGAATAGAACGGCACCGGCACCAGGCACAGCAGGCCCAGCAGCGTCGCCACCAGCAGGGCGGTGCGGCGCATCGACGTCTCACGCCGACGCGCCAGCGAGCTGCCCTCGCCCAGGTGGCGCCAGGCCTTCCACAACGGCATCACCAACGCTTGCCAGATGGCCATCAGCGCCATCACTGCCCCCACCAGCAGGTACTCGCTGGCCACGAACCAGATCAGGCCGATGGTGATCAGCAAGCGGTAGATGGGTGCTACCGCGCCGTAGATGCAGAGCAGCCAGCGCTCGCCGCCAGCAGCGATCGGCGGCTGTGCATCGCGTGCGCCGAACAGGTAGCGGTCGCTCAGGTAGACCCAGTAACCTTGCGCCCGCTGCGCCAGGTTGGGCAGCTCCAGCAAGTCGGTGGCGATGAAGTAGCCGTCGTAGCGCATCAGCGGGTTGCCGTTGATGATCAAGGTCGAGACGCCGGCGATCAGGATCACGTTGTAGGCCAGCGCGGTGGTCAGGCCCGGCTCGACCGACAGCCACACCAGCACCGCCAGCGCGCCCAGCGCCAGCTCGGCCATGATGCCGGCCGCCGCCACCTGCGCGCGCGCCCATTTGGACGGGAAGCGGTAGGACGCGCTGGCATCCACATACGGCACCGGCATGAACAGGATGAACATCAGCCCGACTTCGCGCACCTGCCCGCCCCAGGCCTTGACCGCCAGGCCGTGCGCCCACTCATGCACCGCCTTGACCAGTGGGTAGACCAGCCACAACACGACCAGGTTGCTGGCCGACAGCACCCGGTCCGACAGGTTCTCGGTCAGCGCCTGCCAGTGCTGTACCGCCAGCGCGCCGGCCGGCAACACCAGCGCCAGCCACAGCAGCCCCACCGCCGGGGTGAACAGCGCGCGCGCCAGTCCAGTCTGGGCGCTGAACCAGGCGTCCGGATGGAACAGCGGCAGCCGGATGCTCATCAGGTTCATGTAGCTCTGCTTGCGCTTGGCCTTGCGCTGGCGCTGGAAGCGCTCGAACACCTCACCGGCGTCGGGCGACACCTGGGTCTGCAGCAGATCGTTGCCATGCAGCGCCGAAATCAGTTGCACCAGCTCATGCTGAGAGATGCTGGCGCCGTTGTCCTCGGCTTGCGCGCAGGCCGCGTCCCAGACCTCGTCCAGCGTGCGCTGGCCGTCGCACAGTGCAATCACCCGCCAGACCTCGGGCGTCATGCGGTGAAAGCGCTGCGTCACCGGATCGGACAGCAGCACCCAGCTGCGCTGCCGCAGCCGGCGGTGAAGCGGCTGCACGCCGTCGCGCAGGCGCGGCCGCAGGGCGCGCACGGCGTGCCAGTGTTCGGACAGAAGCGCTTGCATCGCTCAGCGGCGCAGCGCCGGTCGAGGCCGCTGCAGCGCGTGCCCGGGGGGCAGCGCGCAGATTGCGAATGGGGGCTTCATCTCAGAACCAGTAGGTCCACAGCTTCATGCGCAGCCAGTTGACCGACTCGCGCGTCCAGATCGTCAGCAGGTTGGCCCGGCCCACTGTCACCTTGGCCACGCCCTGCATGCCGGGGCTCAGGGTGGGCGCCTGGCCGACCCAGGCCGCCTCGGCCCGAAAGCCGTTGTTGCCGTCTTGCACGCTGGCGGTGGCGGTGACGCGGCTGAGCTGGAACGCGTGTGCCGTGTTCGGCTGGCCGGCCAGGCGCAGCACACCGGGCTGGCCGGCGTGCACCCGCGCGATGTCTCGCTCGGGCACATGCAGCACCACGCGGTAGCCGTCGCTCGAAGCGATCTCGAAGGCCTCCTTGCCCAGCGCCAGCGGCGCGCCGATCTGCTGGGCCCAGTCGCCACTGACCACCAGGCCGTCGAGCGGCGCCACCAACGCGGCACGCGCCAGCTTGGCTTCGACCAAGGCCAACTGGCTCTCGGCGCCCTGCAGTTCGGCGTTGGCCACCGCCACTGCGGCAGCTTCGCTGTCGGCCAGCGCCTGGCGCAGTTTGCCGGCGGCCTGGTCGCGGTCACCGCGCAGCTTGCCGGACTCAAGCTGCAGGTCGCGGTCATCCAGCCGCAGCAGCACCTGGCCTTGCTGCACACGGTCACCGGGCCGCACCAGCACCTCTTTGATGAAGCCTTCGAACGGCAGGGTGACGAGCTGGCGCGTGCGGCCCTCGATCACGGTGTTGGCGGTGACACGGTCGTCCACCGGCACCAACAGCAGCACGGCCAGCACCACCACGGCGGCCCCCGCGCCGGCCTTCCAGGCCCAGTGGCCGGGGCCGCGCAGGCGGCTGGCCACGCGGCGCAGCGCCAGCCAGGTCTGCTGGAACCACGGCCGCTCGGCCTCGCGCCAGTGGCGCAGCAGCGGCTCGGCAAGCACCGCGCTGGTGCTGAGCACCTGCAGGGCCACCGGCGCCAGTTGCGCCTGGCCGTGCGCGGCGACCAGCACGGCCACCACCTCGCCCTGTTCCAGCAGCGGCAAGGCCCACTGGCCGGCTTCGTCGAACTCTCGCGATTCGACGAATGCGCGCTGGGCCACCTCGGTGGCGGCCTGCACTGCAGGGCTGCCGGCCTCGGCATGGCTGGTGTCGGCGGCCACCCACCAGCGCGCACGCTCATGCCGCACCTCGAACAGGCTGAGCGCCAGCGTGGCCTGCGGCGGCAGCGCGGCGCGCGCCCAAACCGCCGTGCGGTTGACCCAATCCTGTGCGGCGGCGCGGGCGCCGCGCTGGGCGCTGACCTGGCCGACCAGCTGCAACAGCTCGGCCGCCCGCTGGTTGTGGGCCAGGCTGGCGGCGCTGAGCGTGAGCTGCAGCCAGCCCAGCGACAGCAGCAGCAACTGCAGGCTGCGGTCGTTGTGCGGCGGTGCCAGCAGCGCACCGACGATGCCAGGCTGGCCGCTGGGCAGCTGCAGGTGGGTGGCGACCAGCAGCGCGCCGGTACCGACCCGCGCCAGCGCCACCGGGCTGTCGCGGGTGACGCGCACCCGGGCGTCGGCCCA
>JBBRJU010000038.1:0-10283 GCA_038218895.1 Burkholderiales bacterium | reverse complement strand
ATGGCGGGTGCGGCCAGCGGCGCGAAGTAGCGCTCCACCCAGGCATCGAGCTGCACGGCATCGAAGCCGCCGCTGACCAGCAGCACCGCGTTGTCGGGGCGGTCGAAGGTGGCGTGGAAGCGGCGCACATCGACCAGCGTGGCGGCGTTCAGGTCGGCCTCGCTGCCGATCACCGGGCGGCGGTAGGGGTGGCGCTCGAACGCCAGGCCGGGCAGGGCGTTGAACAGCCGGCCATAGGGGTCGGCCAGCACCCGCTCGCGCAGTTCCTCGACGACCACCTTGCGCTCGCTCTCGAAGTTGGCCTGGTCCACCTGCAGATGCGCCATGCGCTCGGCCTCGGCCCAGAGGATGCGTTCCAGGTGGTTCGACGGCACCACGTTCAGGTAGGCGGTGACATCCTCGGCGGTGAAGGCGTTGTCGTGGCCGCCCACGTCTTCGGTGAGGCGGTCGAACATCTCGTCGGGCATGTACTTCGTGCGCTTGAACATCAGGTGTTCGAAGAGATGCGCGAAGCCCGAACGGCCCGGCGGGTCGTCCTTGCCGCCCACCCGGTACCAGACCTGCACGCTGACCGTGCCGCCGCTGCCGGTGGCCAGGCTCACCACTTGCAGGCCGTTGGCCAGCGTGCGCTGGCGCAGCGCCAGCGGCGGCAGGCTGATGCCCAGGCGCGGCGGTGCACCGGCACCGGGGGCTGGCGTGGCGCCCGCCCAGGCCGGCATGCCGGCGGCAGCCAGCCAGGCCAGGGATTGGCGGCGGTTGGGCATCATGGGCATGGGCATGGGCATGGGCATGGGCATCGGCATGGGCATCGGCAAACCCGGGCAGTGTGGCGGATCGTCGGACAGGATCATCGCCGATCCGCCGGCCGCCCATGCCGCGTGCTAGAACAGACCGGGCTGCGCTGGCAGCGGCCAGCCCGGCAATTGATCGAGCCTGGTGATGCGGCGGGTGGCCTGGCGCCAGTACTGCGAGAACGAGGTGCAGGCCATCGCCGGTTCAGGCAGCAGCGGCGCCGGGGGCTGGCGCCAGGCGGTGGGCCAGGTGGTGGGCAGCTCGGGGTGGTCGGTGGTCTGCACGCCGGCCGCCAGCCGCAGCACCTGCTGCAAGGTCGCCGCATCGGCCCACACCTGCAGCGGGGTGATGGCGGCCATGCGCGCGGCCACAAACGCCCAGCGCCGTGCCGACCAGGGCCAGCGGGCAAAGTGCTCCGCCGGCCACACGCCCAGGCGCAGCACACCAGGGCCGGTATCGGCCGGCAGTTCGGCCGGCAGTTCGGCCGGCAGTTCGGTCTGCGGGTCGGCCGGCATCTCGGCCAGCGCCCAGGGGTGCACCAGTTGCACCTGGCGGCCGGTCAGGGCCTCGGGCGCAGGGAAAGCCGCCAGTGCCGGCGAGCCCGGCACTGGTGAGCCCGGCATCAACAGGCCCGGCGGGGGCTGCTGCCACAGCGCCGGCTCATGCACGCCGTCACTGTCCGGCAGCGGCGTGGCCGGCGGCAGCGGCGCCAGGCCGCGGGCCCAGCGCTCCAGCGTGGCATAGGCGGTGTCGACCACGCTGCCGCTGCTGTCCCAGGCGGCATGGCTGCCAGCGCTGTAGCGGGCCACGTTCTCGGCATTGAACAGATACGGCTTGTGGCTGCCGGTGCCGGCCACCCACTGCCAGCTGAGGTGGTTGCTCGCGCGGTCGCCATCGAGCAGATGCGCCAGCAACCAGTCGGCCCCGGCGCGCCACTGCACGCCGCGCACATGCACCACATAGCTGGCCAGCCACATGCGGGCATGGTTGTGCAGCCAACCGGTGGCATACAGCTGGCGCACCGCCTGGTCGATGGCCGGCACGCCGCTGCGGGCCTGGCGGATGTCGTCGGGCAGCTGCGGCGTGTATGCGGCGTCCGGCCGCGGGCCGGCATGCAGCGATTGCAAGATAGCGTCGCCTCGGTGCCGGGCCACATGGTGGAAGAAGGCGCGCCAGCCCAGTTCCATCACCAGCTTGTCGCCGAGATCCAGCGGGTGGGCGCTGGCCACCGCCGCCGCGACGTCGCGCAGGCTGACGATGCCATGCGTGAGGTAGGGCGACAGCCGGGTGACGGCGCCACCCAGGTGGTTGCGGCTGCGCGCATAGGCCGCCGGCCGGATCTCGGCGATGCGCTGGCGCGCAGCAGCCAGCGTGGGCGCAAACAGGTCGTCACTGGTCGGCATGGGCAATTCAGGCATCCAGCGCACCTGCACGGATCAAGTCGGCGCGTGCGGCGATGGCGCTGCGCTGCCCGGCCGACAGCCGCACCAGGTTCTTCACCTGCAGCGCCATGCGCGGGTTGGCTGCCAGCCGCGCCTGATGGCGGCCCAGGACCTCCCAGTACAGCGTGGTGAACGGGCAGGCGCTGTCGCCGGTGGATTGCGCCGGGTCGAAGCGGCAGCCCTAGCAGTGGTTGCCCATGCGCTGGATGTATTTGCCGGTGGCCGCATACGGCTTGCTGGCCATCAGCCCGCCGTCGGCAAACAGCGCCATGCCCAGGGTGTTGGGCAGCTCCACCCATTCCACCGCGTCCACGTACACGCCCAGGTACCAGGCATGCACTTGCTGCGGCTGTACGCCCAGCAGCAAGGTGTACAGGCCGGTGACCATCAACCGCTGGATGTGGTGGGCATAACCGTGCTGCAGCGTCTGGCCGATGGCGTCACGCAGGCAGGCCATCGGCGTGTCGCCGGTCCAGAAAAAACCGGGCAGCGGCTGCTGCGCGTCCAGCGCGTTGTGCGCTGCGTAGCCGGGCATCTGCGTCCAGTAGATGCCGCGCGCATATTCGCGCCAGCCCAGGATCTGGCGGATAAAGCCCTCCACCGCCGGCAGCGGCGCCTGGCCGGCGCGGTAGGCCGCTTCGGCGGCGGCCACCACCTCGCGCGGGTTCAGCAGCTTCAGGTTGAGCGCAGCCGCCAGGTGGGCGTGGTACAGCCAGGGCTCACCGGCCCACATCGCGTCCTGCCACTGGCCGAACTGCGGCAGGCGCTGGCGGATGAACTGGTCCAGCGCCTGCAGCGCCTGGGCGCGGCTGACCGGCCAGCCGAACGGCCGGGCCTGGCCGGGGTGCCGGGCAAAGCGCTGCGCCACCAGGTCGATCACTGCCTGGGTGGTGGCATCGGGCGCAAAGCGGCTGGGCGGCGGCAGCGGGCCGGGGCCGTCACGGCCGAAGGCCTGGCGGTTGTCGGCGTCGAAGTTCCATTGCCCGCCGCAGGGCTGGTCCGCATCCATCAGCACCCGGTGGCGCTGGCGCATGGCGCGGTAGAAGTATTCCATGCGCAGTTGCTTGCGGCCCTGGGCATGGGCGGCAAACTCACGCACGGTGCCAAAGAAGTGCCGGTCGTCACGCAGGTCGAGCGGCAGGCTGCGGGCGCGCGCCACGCCGCGCAGCGCCTGCAGCACGCGCCAGTCGCCGGGGGCCGTCAGCACCAGGCCGGCGGGCTGCAGCGCGGTGATGGCGGCGTCCAGCTCGCCCGCCAGGCTGTGGCAGTTGGCCGGGTCGTCGAGCAGGCGGTAGTGCAGCGGCAGCCCCGCGGCGCGCAGGGCGTCGGCAAAGTGGCGCATCGCCGCCAGGAACAGCACGGTGCGCTGCTGGGACGAGGCCACATGGGTGGATTCGTCGTCGACCTCGGCCATCCACACCGCGTCCTGGGCGGGGTCGAACCCATCAAAAGCGGCAGCGTTGCGGTCCAACTGGTCGCCGAGCACCAGCACCAGGTGGCGCAAGCGGCCCGGGGCGTGCGTCGGCTCAGCCATGCTGCGTGGCCCCGCGTGGTGTGCCGCGTGGGGTGCCGCAGCGGCAGGCATCAGAGCAATATTTCACCTCGGCCCAGTTCTTGGCCCAGGCCTTGCGCCAGACCATCGGCCGGCCGCACACCGCGCAGGGCTTGCTGGGCAGAGCCTGCTTGTTGCCGCGAAAGCTGCGCTGTTCAACCATCCCGCATTGTCGGCAGCGCGCCACAGGCGCCGCAGCGCGCGGGGCAGGCCGATGCAAAGGGGCGTCAGCGCGGCGCCAGTTCACGGGCCAGGAAAGCCTCCACCTGCTGCCAGAAATCGACCCGGGTCTGCGGCTTCGCAAAGCCGTGGCCCTCGTCGGGGTAGACCAGCCAGGTCAGGCCGGTGTAGCCCGCAGGCAGCGCCGCCTTGAAGCGGTCGCCATGGGTGATCGGCACACGGCGGTCGACCCCGCCCATGGCCATCAGCAGCGGCCGCTTGAGCCGCCCGGCTTGCTGCAGCGGCGACGTGGCGGCCAGCTGGGCGGCGTCCTGCACCGGGTCACCGATCAGGATCGGCATGCCGTAGGCGCGCCAGAGCTCGGGCAGATCGCTGTGGTTCAGCGTGTACATCAAGCCGATGTCGGTGACGGCCACCCAGGCCACGCCGCAGCGCCAGAGCGTATCGTCGCGGATCAGGCCCATCAGCGTGGCATAGCCGCCGTAACTGGCGCCGGCGATGCAGGCCCGGCCGGCGTCGGCCTCGCCACGGGCCACGGCCCAGGCCAGCGCATCGTTGATGTCGTCCTGCGATTGCAAGCCCCACTGCTTCCAGCCGGCGGCAAACAGCCGGCTGCCGTACCCGGTGCTGCCGCGGAATTCCGGCTCCAGCACCAGATAGCCGCGGGAGGCGAGGAATTGCGAATCCGGCGCCCAGTGCCAGTCGCCACCACGCACGTGCGGGCCGCCATGCACCAGCACGATGGTGGGCCAGGGCCCCTTGCCGGCCGGGCGCGTGACGTGCAGCGGAATCTGCAGGCCGTCACGCGCCTTGAAGTGGACAAAATCGCGCGCTGCCATGCGCTGCGGGTCGATCTGCGGCTGCGCCCGGCCCACTGGTTCCAGCCGGTCGGCGTCGCGGTCATACAACCAGTAGGCAGCCGGCTGGCGGTCAGAAAACGAGGTCACCACCATCCAGCGGCTGCAGCCGCAGTCGGCCACGTCCAACAGGTTGACCAGGCCGGGCAGCCGGGCGTCGATGCGCTTTTGCACCGCCTGCATGTCGGCGCCGAGCCAGGCGGTGGACCAGGCATCACCCTGGTAGCGCACGCCCAGCAGCGATTGGTCGCGGCCGTTGAAGATCAGCGCGCCTGTGAAGTCGAAGCCGTCCACCCGCACCAGGGGCTCGGCCTCGCGCTGGCGGGTGGCGGGGTCGATGCGGAACAGCGCCGACGTGCCGGCAGGGCTGCTGTCACCGGCTTGGGCATACAGCGCGCCGTCATCGCCCACCAGCAGGTCGCTGAGCGCGTCGCTGCGCAACCCGTACAGCGGGCCGCGGTCGAGCAGCACCCAGTTGCTGCCCGGCTGGCTGCGCCACCAGAGCGTGCGCTGGTCAGCCTGGCGCGCTTCCAGTGCCACCGGCCGGCCTGCGGTATCCGTCCACCAGCGCCAGGCCTGCTGGGTCCAGCCGGTGTCCACCAGCCGGGTGCGGCCCGTGCGGGTGTCCAGGCGCAGCAGCGTGGTGCCCACCGGGTTGCGGCGCGAGGCGTCGAAATCGGTGCGCGCGATCATCACGTCGGCCGAGCCATCACGCAGCGTGCGCTGCAACCCGTGGTTGGGGGTGAGCTCGGGCACGCGCGCCGAGGTGACGGTGTCGGTCACCAGGCTCCACTCGCGCCGCACCAGCATGCGCAGGTCGCGGCCGTCGCGGTCCACCGCGTACAGGCCGCCGGGGCGCCGGTTGGCCACGGCCTCGTCGCCATCGGTGAGGCTGAACACCAGCCGGTCGTCGTTGGCCCAGAAGAAGACCCCGATGTCGGTGTCGACGAAGCCCGCCACCACCACGGCGGTGCGCGGCGGGTCCACGCTCAGCACCGCCAGCTGCACCCGCCCCTTGGGCCCGCCCAGGTGCACCGCCAGGTGCTTGCCCGAAGGCGACAACTGCGGGTTGGCCATCGCGGCCGGACGGAAGAAGTCGGCCGCCGGCACCGGCACCGGAACAAGCGCCTGCCTTTCGGCAGGCGGCTTGTCCGACTGCGCCACCGCGCCCGCTGCGGCCACCACCAGGCTCAGCCATGCTGCCGTCCACAGGGCCGTCCATGCCGTCCATCCGGCAGACCCCACCGCCACCCCCACCGCCGTGCTGCGGCCCACCACCTGTGTCATGCCAGCCCCTTGGCGCCGGCATCGAAGGCCGGCGATCTGCCGAAAGCATACCAACGCCACCGCCGCGACAGCCTGCGGACAACCCGCTGCCAGCCGCGACCCTGCACGCTGCCAGGCCCGCTCGACCGTGCAGCCAACAAGCAGGAACCAGGCGTGAACCAGCAAGGAGCCAAGCAGGCCCCGATGTCGGGACGGCACCGGGCGGTCGACCTCAGCCGGCCAGCTTTCTGGGCTGGCGCAAGTTCCACCAGGGCAGCGCCTGGGTGAGCGACAGCACCTCGCCGCCGCGTGCAGGCAGGTAGCCTGGCAGGCCCTGCAGCACCTGCTGCCAGGCCGTGCCCTCCAGCGCCGCACGCAGCTTCAGCACGGCCGGATGGTCCAGCGCGCCATTCAGGCAGACCAGGAAATAGTCTTCCTCGATCAGCGGCACGAAGCCCAGGCCGAAAGCGCGCGCCGCCGCCTCGATGCCCGGGCCGGCGTCAGCCGCGCCACCGGCCAGCGCGGCAGCCACCGCCAGGTGGCTGTCCTCGGGCGGGCCGAACCAGCCAGGAATGGCCTCGGCCGACAGGCCTTGCTCGGCGAGCAGGTGGTCCATCAGCAAGCGTGTGCCCGAGCCGCTTTGCCGGTTGATGAAACGCGGTGCCCGCGCGCCCTGCGGCACCAGGTCGGCCAGGCCGCGCAGGCCCAGCGGGTTGCCGGGCTGCACCATCAGGCCCTGGGTGCGGCGCACGCAGCCGATCAGCTTGTGCAGGTCGGGCTTGAGCAACGGCTTCAGCGCGGCGGCGAACTGGCGCGAGCCACCAGGCAGCGCCGGCACATGGAAGCCCGCCACCAGGCAGCGGCCCTGGGCCAGCGCGGCCAGCGCGTCCACACTGCCGGCAAAGCGCAGGTCGATGTGCAGGCCATGGGCCTGGCGGGCCAGGTCGCGCAGCATCGGCAGCGCCAGGTCATGGCTGGCGAAGATGGTCAGCACATGCTGGCTGCCGTCCAGCGCGTCGGCCAGCACCCGTTCCAACTCGGCGCGCAGTGCCTCGATGTGCGGCGTGAGCCGGGCGCGGGCGCGCTTCTCGGCCCACAGCAGGCGGTCGGCAAACGGTGTCAGGCGCGCAGGCTGGCCTTGCGCCCAGGTGACCAGCGGCTCGCCCAGGGTGTCTTCCCAGCGCTTGAGTGCACCCCAGATGTGGCGGTAGCTGGCACCCAGGTGCTTGGCCGCATGCTGGATCGAGCCATGTGCATGCACCGCCTGCAGCAGCTCGAACAAGGGGTTTTCCAAGGCCGCACCGCGCTGGCCAGTGGCCTCGAAGCTGTACTGCAGATGGACGCCGCGGGCTTGCATGCCACGATTGTCGGTGGCCCGATCGTCAGCCGCCGAACAGCCGCTTCAACCATGCCAGCAGCTTGGCGATGAGGCCCTGCGGCGCAGCCGCCCCCGCAGGCAGCGGCTCGGGCACCACCTGGTAGCGTTCTTGCAGCTTGGTGTTGAAGGTGCTGAAGAACTCGGTCGCCATCTTCTGCGCAGCCATGTCGACCAGGCGCGAGCCGAGCTGGGCGATCTTGCCACCCACGGTGGCGTGCGCGGTGTAGTGCAGCACGGTGCTGTGCGGGCCGGTGGATTCGAGCTTGACATCGGCGGTGCCCTTGCCGTGGCCGGCCGCGCCGCCCTGGCCATCGAAGCGCAGGGTGTAGCTGTTGGGCGGCTGCAGGTTTTCCAGCTGCAGCTTGCCCTTGAACTTGGCCTTGACCGGGCCGATGGCGGCGGTGATCAGCACCTCATACTGGTGCTCGCCAGTGGCGGTGATGCCGTCGCAGCCGGGAATGCACTCCTTGAGCAGGTTGATGTCGTTGAGCGCCTCCCAGGCCTGGGCCTGGGCGACGGGCAGGGTTTGCTGGCTGGTGAGTTCCATGGCGGATCCAGAGGGTGCGGAAAAGAGGATTCAGTGCCTGCGACGCGGCGCGCCATCGGGCGAAGACAACACGCCCACCAGGTCGGCCAGGCTCTGCAGGTTGTGGGCCGGCAAGAAGCGGTCGCAGTGCGGCAACATGGCCTGGATGCCGGCGGCACGCGGCTCGAACTTGTTGAAGCGCAGCAGCGGGTTCAGCCACACCAGCCGGCGGCAGCGCTTGTGCAGGCGCTCCATCTCGAAGGCCAGCTGTCTGGTGTCGCCATGCTCCAGCCCGTCGCTGATCAGCAGCACGGTGCTGCGCCCGGTCAGCACCCGGCGCGCCCAGTGCTGGTTGAAATCATGCAGGCTGGTGGTGATGCGGGTGCCGCCCGACCAGTCGGCCACCTGGCGCACCACCTGGGCCACGGCGATGTCGGGGTCGCGGCTCTTCAGCAGCCGGGTGGTGCGGGTCAGGCGGGTGCCGAAAACGAAGCTCTCCACCTTCGCCTCGGCATGGCCGAGTGCATGGGCAAAGTGCAGCAGCATGCGCGAGTAGCGGCTCATCGAGCCGGAGATGTCGGCCAGCACCACCAGCGGCGCGGGCTGGATGCGCGGCGCGCGCCAGCGCATGTCCCACAGCTCACCGCCGTGGCGGGCCATGGCCGCCAGCGTGGCGCGCCAATCGGCCACGCCGGGGCGGGTGGCGCGGCGCTTGCGCCGGGTGGGCAGCGGCTCGAACACCAGGTGCAACCGGGCCAGCAGCCGTTGGGCTTCGCGCCATTCATCGGCTGTCATGGTGTCGAAATCGGCCTGGCGCAACAGCTCGCGGTCATTCCAGGTCAGCTCGGCATGGATCTCGATCTGCTCCTGCTCGGGCTCGTTGGGCGGGCGGTTGGGCTGGTGCGGAAACAGCGCTTCGCCCAGGCGGCGGTTGTCGGGCGGCGGCGGCTGGGCGCCTTCTTTCAGGTTGACCTTGGGCCGCAGCAAGGCCCGCATGCGGCCGATCAGGTCCGGGTCACGCCAGAACAGCACGAAGGCCTGGTCGAAGAGTTCCCGGTGCTCGATGCGGTCGATCAGGCAGGCCGACAGCACCGCATGAAAGTCACGCTTGCTTTCCAGCCCCGCCACCTGCAGGGCCGCCAGCGCGGTGTGCACCCGGTCGCCACCCACCGGCATGCCGGCGGTGCGCAACACGCGGGCAAAGTGCATCACGTTCTCGGCCAGGTGGCCGGGGGAGTTCTTGGTCAACTGCATGCTGGCTGGGCTGTACGCTCTGACGTGCCTTCGGGCGGCCGCCCCAAGGCGGCTGAGCGCCCCCTCGGGGGGCAGGAGCGGAGCGACGTGGGGGCCATCAACATTCAGCGTCCGGCCACGCGCGCCTCTTCACGCACCTGGTCGAGCAGGCGCGCGGCCTCGCTGCCCTGCATGCGCACGATGTCGTCCTGGTATTTCAACAGCACGCCCAGCGTGTGCTGGATCACCTCCGGGTCCAGCACCACTGCGTCCAGCTCCATCAGCGCGCGGGTCCATTCGATGGTCTCGGCGACGCCGGGCAGCTTGGTCAGCTCGATGCTGCGCAGTTTCTGGATGAAGGCGACGATCTGCGCCGCCAGCGCCGGGCCGATGCCGGGCACCCTGCGCTGCAGGATGTCGAGCTCGCGCCTGGCGTCCGGGAAATCCACCCAGTGGTACAGGCAGCGGCGCTTCACCGCATCATGGATCTCGCGGGTGCGGTTGCTGGTGAGGATGACGATCGGCGGGTGCCCCTGGGGCGCCTTCACCGTGCCCAGCTCGGGGATGGTGATCTGGTAGTCGGCCAGCACCTCCAGCAAGAAGGCCTCGAAAGGCTCGTCGGCACGGTCCAGTTCGTCGATCAGCAGCACCGGCGGCACGGTGTTGGCCGGGTCGATGGCCTGCAGCAGGGCGCGCTTGATGAGGAAGCGCTCACTGAACAGTTCATTGGCCAGCGCGTCACGCGATGCCTGGGCACCGCCTGCGGCCTTGTCGGATGTCGCTTCAGCCAGCCGGATCTCCATCATCTGCCGGCCATAGTTCCATTCATAGGCCGCGCCCGCCAGGTCCAGCCCCTCGTGGCACTGCAGCCGGATCAGCGGCCGGCCCAGCATGGTGGCCAGGGTGCGCGCGATCTCGGTCTTGCCGGTGCCAGGCTCCCCTTCGAGGAACAGCGGGCGCTGCAGCTTCAGCGCCAGGTAGACGCAGGTGGCCAGCTGGCGGTCGGCCACGTAGTCCAGCGCCGCCAGGCGGGTCAGGGTGTCGTCGATGCTGGTAG
>JBBRJU010000037.1:0-10415 GCA_038218895.1 Burkholderiales bacterium | reverse complement strand
GGCCACGGCGGCTCTGGGCTTGACAATGCGAACATTGCCTTCGGCCTCGGTGTTTTCGAGTTCCGAGATATTCGATTCGGACACCAGGTCGATCAGTGTCTTCAGCTTGCGCAAGTCCATGGGGGTGAACTCCAGGTGGGTGGCACGGCAGGGTCGGCGCCCGGCAGACGGGTGGTGGTGCGGGCTGCTGCGGCGACACTGTCGACACGACACCTGCCCAGGCAGAACTTGATTGGAAATTCGCAGCTACTGCTGCGAACAGCTGTCAATGGCAGCAAATTGTGGCACAGCCTTCAACGCGCGCTTGCTGGGGTTGACACGCATGTCGATGTGCTGAATAACCGGCGTTGGCGGCAGGTGCCAGTCAGAACGGGGGTTTTCGGCGGTATATCGCAGAAATTGTGCGATGCACGCCGATACTGCTGTTCAGGCCTGCTTCGCCCAGCCGGCCAGCTCGTCGAAATGGGTTTCGCCCAGCTTGCGCTGCAACACCTGGCCGGTGGCCCCGATCAGCACGCTGAATGGCAATGCACCCTGGGCGTTGCCAAAGCTGCGAACCAACTCGGTGCCGCCCAGGCCCGCCAGCCCGATCGGGAACCCCACCTTCACCTTGGCCAGAAACGCACGCACCGCCGACGGCCCGTCGATCGCCAGCCCCACCACCTGCCAGCCCCGGGGGCTGTAGGCCTGGTGGAAGCGGTCGAGCTCGGGCATTTCTTTGACGCAGGGCGGGCACCAGGTGGCCCAGAAGTTGATCAGCAGCGGCTTGCCGCGCAGGTCGGCCAGCACCAGTTCACCGCCTTCGGGCCGGTCCAGGCGCAGCGACCACAGCGCGGCCAAGGCTTCTGTGTCGCCTGGTGCGGCCACCGTCGGGCGCGCGGTGGCGGACGGCTGCTGGCGCCACCAGGCGACGCCGGCGCCAGCAGCGGCCGCTGCGGCGGCGACACCGCCGATCAGCAACTGGCGGCGTGCTGCGGCCATCAGGCGGCCTGCGCCGGGTCGGCCAGCAGGCGGCGCAGCGCGGCGGCGTCGCCCCGCCAGCTGCGGCCGCGGGCGTCGGGTTTCAGGGCGCCGCGCAGGTCGTCGTGGTCGAGCACGGTGAGGAACAGGATCACCGTCTCGCCCAGCGCCGGGCAGCGGCTGGCAATGCTGAGCATGTCGATCTGGCCGCCGCGGGGGTCGGGCCGGCTGCCCACGTCGTAGCGGACCCCGTGGTTGATCAGCGCCAGCTCGGCCGACTTGGCGTCGTCACAGTACAGGTCGAGGTGGACGGCCGACAGCCGGGTGGCCGTGCCGCGCCACACCGCGCCCGACAGATGCGGCCGCAGCTCGGCCAGCCGCGCCATCCATACCAGGGCCAGCTGGCGCAGCGCCAGCAGTTCGGCCGGCTGGGTGTCGGCGCAGAAGATCGCGATGTGCTCGCGCACCTGGTCTTCCAACTGTTCGTTGCTGGGCAGTGCGGATTGGCGGGAGCCGTTGCGGCCCAGGCTGCGCAGCGCCTTGCGTTTGGCCTGGGCGTATTCCATGCCCTCGTCGACCACCAGCCGGGCGGCGGTGGCTGCAATCTCGTCGGCAAGGTCGGCAGGCATCGGGCCTGATTGTGCCCGGCCGTTCGTGCCGTCCAAATTTGCTGTTGGTACAGCGTCAGGGCAAGGCCACGCTGCCCATGCGGGCGGCGATGGTGGCGGCACGGCTGGCCACATAGGCCGAGCCGGGGTTCTTCTCGAAGCGCTTGGGCGCCGGCAGCATCACCGCCAGCCGCGCTGCCTGGCCGGGGCCCAGCTGGTCCGCATCCACCCGGAAGTAGTGCCGCGCGGCGGCCTGGGCACCGAACAAGCCCTCGCCCCATTCCACGTTGTTGAGGTAGATGGCGAGGATGCGCTGCTTCGACAGCAGGCCCTCGAGCATGAAGGTGAGCACAAACTCTTGTGCCTTGCGCAGCACGGTGCGCTCACCCGACAGGAACAGGTTCTTGGCCAGCTGCTGGCTGATGGTGGAGCCTCCCACGACCTTGGGCACCACCGCAGGCCGGGGTTTGGCCGCCGCCGGGCTGTCAGGGGGCGGGACGCGCCGGGTCGACTGTGCTGCGGACCGTGCCGCCAGCGCGGCATTGCGGCGCTCGGCGGCGGCTTCGGCACGTTGGTTTTTCTCCCAGGCGGCCTCCAGCGCGTCCCATTCCACGCCGCTGTGCTCGGCGAAGCCGGCGTCCTCGCTGGCGATCACCGCGCGTTTCAGGTGGGCGGCAATGCGGTCGCCGTCCACCCATTGCTGGGCCCAGGCCACCCGGTGCTTGTCGACGGCCAGCCGAACGATCTCGCTGCGCTGGAAGGTGGTGGACTGCGGGTCGACCACCGCCATCAGCGCGATGCGGGCCAGGAAGAACAGCTGCAGCGACAGCGCGCACACCAGCACCAGCAGCAGCAGGCGCAGCGCATGGCCAGCCGGGCCGATCCGGTTGCCAGCCATGCGCCTGGTCAGGCCTTGGCCGCCAGCCTGGCGCGCAGCGCAGCCAGCACCGGCGGGGTGGCGGGCAGCACACCGCGCCAGAGCTCGAACGCGCCGGCCGCCTGCTCCACCAGCATGCCCAGGCCGTCGCGCCCGGTGGCGCCGTGGGCGGCGGCCCAGTCCAGGAACGGCTGGGCGGTGGGGCCGTACATCAGGTCGATGGCCAGCGTGCCGGGGCGCAGCACGGCCGGGGCCACCGGCACGCCGGCGCCGGCCAGACTGCTGGCGCTGCTGTTGATCACCAGGTCGTAGGCCTCGCCGGCATCGGCCAGGCCGGTGGCGGCCAGGGCCACGCCGTGCTGCTGGCCCCAGGCGGCGTGGCGCCGCACCAGCTGCAGCGCCTTGTCCGGTGTGCGGTTGGCCACCGTGATGGCAGCGCAATGCGCCGCGATCAACGGGCCCAGCACGCCGGCCGCTGCGCCGCCGGCACCGATCAGCAGCACCCGCTGGCCTGGCAGCGGCCGCCCGGCATGCTGCTGGATGTCGCGCACCAGGCCGCTGCCGTCGGTGTTGTCGGCAAACCAGCCGTCGGCATCGAAGCGCAACACATTGGCAGCCTGCGCCAGCACCGCCCGCGCACTGGCGCGGCTGGCCAGCGGCAGCACCTGGAACTTGAACGGCACAGTGATGTTGCAGCCCCGCGCCGCGCCCAGGCCGGCTGCCGGGCTGGCGCTGGTGATGAAGGCCCGCAGCGTGGCTTCGAAGGCGTCGCGCGGGCTCTCGATGCGGCCATAGACCATCGCCTGGCCGGTCTGGCGGGCGAATTCGGCGTGGATGAACGGCGACTGGCTGTGGGCCACCGGGTGGCCCAGCACCGCATAGCGGTCTGGCAACGGACGATCAGGCTTCATGGCGGGCTGGATTGTGCGTTGCCGCCCGACACGGCTGCCGCTGCGGCGCCCGCCCCCGGGGCCTGGTTGGGCAGCATCGTGGCTTCCAGCCCGTCGTCACGGGTGAAGCGTAAGCGCGAGGTGACGACGATCTGGTCGGTCTGCTCGCGCAACGTGGCGTTGAAACGGGCGAACGGCGCCGCGCGCTGCACGATGGCCACCGCCCGCCGGTCCAGCAGGGCATTGCCCGAGCCGCGCACCACGTCGGCTTCCAGCAGGCGGCCGGTGGCGTCGAGGGTGATGTTCATCGTCAGCTCGCCATACAGCTTGCGGCCCTGTGACTCGGGGAAGTCACGCGTGCCGTGCTCTTCGATGCGCCGGCGCAGGCGGTCGTAGTACAGCGCATAGGCCACCTCGCGCGTAGCCGGGCTCACATAGCGCTTGCGCGGGCTGGCGTTGTCGTCGTTGATGCGCTTTTCGATCTCGGCCAGCAGCTTCAGCAACTGGCGGCGGCGGTCTTCCTGCTCACGCTCCTGCGGTGTGCCGGTGTCGCGACGCGGGTCGGGCGGCGGCAGCAGCGCCATTTCACGGCGGATCTGCGCCAGCAACTGCTGCTGCTGGTCTTGCAGCGCGTCGACCCGCTTGCGGGCCTCGTCGGGCGCATTGCCCATCTCGGCTTGCGGCATGGCCGGCAATGGCGATGTGGCACGGCCCTCGGCCAGGGTGCCGCCGCCCGCCAGCGCCGCCTGGGCCAGCGCCTGGGCCTGCGTGGGCGTCTCGTTGGACTTGGCATTGACCAGGATCACCTCCAGCGGTGCGGCGCGGAACAGCCGGTCGAAGCCGGCCGGGTCCACCCAGCGCCAGCTGATCAGTGCGCCATGCACCGCCAGCGACACCGCCAAAGCGCCGTGCAGCGTGCTGATGCGGCGCCAGGGCATTGCGCAGGCGGGCGGTGCGGTGGGCCGGGGCTCAGGCGGCCGGCGCAGTGCCCGGCGCGCCGGCGCTGTCGGCCGGGGTGTCTGCGGGCGTGCTGGCCGCTGTGCCGGTGGCTGTCACTGGCACTGGACCTGCCGCTGTGCTTGCCGCTGTGGCTGGCACCGTGTCAGCGCCGCCGTCGCCCAGGTCGATGGCCAGGGCCAGCGGCGCTGCGGCGGCGGCATCGTCGTCGTCGCCGGCCTCATCGGTTGTGGTTGCGGCTGCGGCTGCGGCTGCGGTGGGCGTGTCATCCAGCCGGCTGGCCAGGTTGGCGTGCAGGTCCAGCGTCAGCAGGTCGATGCCGGTGATGCGCACCCGCACATGGGCATTGCGCGGCAACGCTTCGCAGCCCAGCGCCTTGAACACCAGCGGCAGTGTGTCGGCACGCACCAGGCCGTCTTTCAGCGTCATCGCGTCCAGCTCGGTCACCTGGTGCTGCTGCAGCCAGCGCAGGGTCCAGAAACGCTCGATCGCGCGCTGGAAATCGTTGTAGGCGGCGTAAGCAGCGTCGAACTGCGAAATCACCGAGAACAGCATCGCGTCCTTCTGCTTGAACGGCGCCACCAGGGCAGCAGTGCGGCCGTGGCGGGTGGTGGCGATGATCTGCCACTGGTTCACCAGGTCGACATAGCGGCGCAGCGGCGAGGTGGCCCAGGTGTACTGCGGCACACCCATGCCGGCATGCGGCGCCGGCTTGGTGCCCATGCGCACCTTGATGCCTGGTGCCATGCTGGCCTGGCTGCGGTAGATGCCGGGCACACCATGCTCGGCGATGAAACCGCCCCAGTGGCAGTTGGCCAGGATCATCGCCTCGCTGACGATCAGGTCCAGCGGCGCGCCGCGCTTGCGCTCGCTGATGCGCACCGTCTCGTCGCCGCGCGGCTCGCCGCCCTCGCCATCGCCGCCGCTGCTGTCAACGTCACTGCTGTCAACGTCGCTGTCGCTGTCGCGGTCCCGGTCGCGGTCGCGGTCGAGCCGGAAGTTGTAGTCGGGCCGGTTGAAGTTCTCGGGCTTGCCGCGCACCACCTCGCGCTGCGCCTTCAGGTGCCGCGCCAGGCGGAAGCAGAACGCCAGTTCGGGCGCAAAGGGGTAGTCGGCCACCGACTCACCGGTCAGCGCCGATTCGGTCACCACCTCGTCGAACTGGTCATGGCGCAAGTTGGCGGTGATCGGCACCCGCTCGGTGCGCGTCTCGGCGCCCTTCATTGCCAGCGTGGCCTCGTCAAAGCGGAAGTACACGCTCACCGCCGGGCAGTCGCGGCCCTCGATCAGCGTGTAGGCCTGCACCACCGCGTCGGGCAGCATGGTCAGTTTGTAGCCGGGCATGTAGACGGTGGACAGCCGCTCCCGTGCCACCTTGTCGATCGGCGAATCGGGTGTGATGGCCAGTGCCGGCGCCGCGATGTGCACGCCGAAGATGATCTCGCCGGTGCCCAGGCCGTTGACCGACAGCGCATCGTCGATCTCGGTGGTCTGCGAATCGTCGATGGAAAACGCCTGCACCGGCGCCAGCGGCAGCGCGTCCTTGATGGCTGGGGCCGCCAGCACCGGAAAGCCCGTGCCCTTGGGAAAGCTGTCGAACAGGAACCGCCGCCAGTGGAACTGGTAGGGGCTGTCGATGGCGCCTGCCGACAGCAGCAGGTCCAGTGGCGCCTTTTGTGCCCGCTGGGTGGCGGCCACCACCGCCTTGTATTCGGGCCCGTTCTTGTCGGGCTTGAACAGGATGCGGTAGAGCTGCTCACGCACCGGCGGCGGGCAGCGGCCGGCGGCCAGTTCGGCCGCCCATTCTTCGATCATCGCGGCCTGCTGGGCCTTGCGTTCGATGGCCAGCAGCGCAGCCTTCACGATCTCTTCAGGCGGCTTCTTGAACTGGCCCTTGCCGGCGCGGCGGAAGTAGTGCGGCGCCTCGAACAGGCACAACAGCATGGCCGTCTGCTGCTCGGGCCCGGCGCTGGCTGAAAAATAGTCACGCGCTAGGTCGGCAAAACCGAAGTCGCCCTCGGGGGCAAATTCCCAGGCCATTTCCAGGTCGATGTCGGCAGCCTGGGCCTGGGCGGCGGCCAGCAGCGCCGCCGGCTCGGGCTTGGCGAAGCGCAACAGCACGTTGGCAGCTTTCACCTTCACGCGCTTGCCGGAATCGAGCTCGACTTGCACCGAGGCGTCAGCTTCGGACATCACGCGGCCAGCGAGGAATTTGCCGGCGTCGTCGAACAGGGCATAGGAGGACATAAGCGCAGGATTGTCACCGCATCGGCCGGGCGGCTGAGATCATCGGCGTGGGACACGCGCCGCCTGTGATGGCACTGGCCGACTTCCTGGCCTGGGAGGAATCCCAGGCTGAACGCCATGAGTTCGTGCGCGGCGAGGTGTTTGCGATGGTGGGCGCACGGCGGGTGCATGGCACCGTTTCATTGAATATCGCCGCCGGGCTGTAGACGCAGTTGCGTGGCAGCAGGTGCCAGGTGTTCACCGAGGCGATGAAGCTCCAGGTTGCCGACGACGTGCTGTTCTACCCCGACGTGTTCGTCACCTGCGACCCGGCCGACTTGCGCACCGACGTGGTGTTCACCGCAACCACGGTGGTGGTGGAGGTGCTGTCCGAGCGCACCCAGTCCTGCGACCGTGGCCAGAAGTTCACCTGGTACCGCCGTCTGGCCAGCCTGCGTGAATGCCTGCTGGCCGACCCCGACAGCCGCGAGCTGCAGCTGTTCCGCTGCGGCGTCGACGGCCTGTGCACGCTGCATGACCTGACCGGCATGCCGCAGGGCGACTTCACCAGCATCGGTTGCAGCCTGGCGGCCAGCGAGATCTTCGGCGGGCTGGACCCCCTGGTGCAAGTCACGCTACCGGGCTTCTGATCAGGCCCCGTGGCTGTCGCCGATGGCGGCGCCGGCATCCAGCGCCTGCGCCGCCAGCCAGCCGGGCGCAAACAGGGTGTCGGCGTAGCGCTCGCCGGCATCGCAGATCAGCGTGGCGATGCTGCCTTGCTCGCCGCATGCGGCCATGGCCCGGGCCAGGTGCAGCGCGCCGGCGAAGTTGGTGCCGGTGGACGGCCCCACGCGCCGGCCCAGCCGCTGCGACAAATCCAGCGCGGCATCGAAGCTCATCACATCAGGCACCTGCAGCATGCGGTCGATCACCGCTGGCAGAAAGCTGGGCTCCACCCGCGGCCGGCCGATGCCTTCGATGCGGCCACGCTCGGCGCTGGCCAGGTCGCGCCGGCCCTGCACGAAGGCGTCGAAGAACACGCTGCGCTCGGGGTCGACCACCGCCAGCCGGGTGGTGGCCAGGGCGTCGCGGCCGGTTCTGCCCATGTACCGGATGTAGCGGCCGATGGTGGCGCTGGTGCCGCCGGTGCCTGCGCCCACCACGATCCAGCGCGGCAGCGGGTGCGGCTCCAGCGCCAGCTGGTTGAACAGGCTCTCGGCGATGTTGTTGTTGCCGCGCCAGTCGGTGGCCCGCTCGGCATGGGTGAACTGGTCCATGTAGTGCCCGCCGCGTGCGGCGGCGATGGCCTCGGCCTGGGCATAGACCTGCGCCGCCGGCACTTCCACGCATTGCCCGCCGTGGAAGGCGATCTCCTGCAGCTTGCGCGCGGCCGTGCCTTGCGGCACCACGGCAATGAAAGGCAGGCCCAGCAGCTTGGCGAAGAAGGCCTCGCTGATGGCGGTGGACCCCGACGAGGCCTCGACGATGGGCGTGCCCGGCCCGATCAGCCCGTTGCACAGCCCGTAGAGGAACAGCGAGCGCGCCAGCCGGTGCTTCAGGCTGCCCGACGGGTGGGTGGATTCGTCCTTCAGATACAGCGTGATGCCCGGCGCCTCGGCCAGTGCCAGCGGGATCAGGTGGGTGTCGGCTGAGCGGCGGGCATCGGCCTCGATGCGGCGCAGCGCTTCGGCCACCCAGGCGCGGTGCGCGCTGTCGTCTGCGCTGGGGGTCACACCGTCATCCCGCCGGAGACCTCGATCACCGCGCCGTTCACATAGCTGGCCTCGTCACTGGCCAGGAAGGCGTAGACATTGGCGATCTCCTCGGGCCTGCCCAGGCGGTGCAGCGGCACCTGCTCGCGCATTTGCTGCAGCACCTTGTCGGGGATGGTGGCGAGGATCGGCGTCTCGACGAAGCCCGGCGCCACCGCATTCACCCGGATGCCCTTGGGCCCCAGTTCCCGTGCCCAGGTCTTGGTGAAGCCGATCACGCCGAACTTGCTGGCCGCGTAGTTGGTCTGGCCGAAGTTGCCGTAGATGCCGACCACGCTGCTGGCGTTGAGGATCACGCCCGAGCCTTGCGCCACCATGGCGGGCAGCACCGCCTGGCTGGCATGGAACACGCCGCGCAGGTTGACGTCGATCACCGCGTCGAACTGTTCCAGCGTCATCTTCTGCAGGCGCGCGTCTTTCGTGATGCCGGCGTTGTTGACCAGCACATCGATGTGGCCGTAATGCTCTTTCACTGCGGCCACCATCGCGTCCAGTGCGGCGCGGTCGGTCACGTTCACCGCATAGCCCTGGGCCTGGGCGCCACGGGCCCGCACCATGGCCAGCGCAGCGTCTACCCCAGCGGGCTGGATGTCGCAGACGATGACGGTGGCGCCTTCCTCGGCGAACTTCAGCGCCGTGGCCAGGCCGATGCCCTGGGCGGCGCCGGTGATGATGGAAACCTTGTTCTTCAATCGCATCGCTGCAAAGACTCCAGCACGAAGGGGAGGTGGTCGTCGAAATCCGACAGCGCATGGTCGCTGCCGGGCAGCAGACGGATCTGGGCACCGGGGTAGCGGGCGGTCATCTCCTGCCAGCGCGGCACCACGTCGCGCTGGGCGATGACGGCGGCACGGCGCTGCGGGCGGGTGATGGCGGGCACCACCAGTGCACGTCGGGCCGGTTGGCAGCCAGCCAGGCCGCCATGCGCTGCGCCTTGAACGAGACCGGCGACGAGCGGAAGCCGTGCCGGTCGAGCAGGTGGGTGGTGCCGGGCATGGCGGCATTGTCGGCCAGCATGCCCATGCTGCCCGCGACGACCGGGCGGAGCCAAGCCAGCGCCAGCAGCCAGCCGGCTACAGCCAGCGCTTGCGCCGGCGGTACGACTTCATGTCGCGGAAGTTCTTGCGGCCTTCGGTCGACAGGCCCAGGTAGAACTCCTTGACGTCGGCGTTCTCGGCCAGGTCCCTGGCCGCACCGTCCATCATGATGCGGCCGCTTTCCAGAATGTAGCCGTAGTCGGCGTACTTCAGCGCCACGTTGGTGTTCTGCTCGGCCAGCAGGATGCTGACGCCCTCTTTCTGGTTCAGGTCGCGCACGATCTCGAAGATCTCGGCCACGATCTGCGGCGCCAGGCCCATCGATGGCTCGTCGAGCAACAACATCGACGGCTTGGCCATCATCGCGCGGCCGATGGCGGTCATCTGCTGCTCGCCGCCCGAGGTGTAGCCGGCCAGACTGGTGCGGCGCACCTTCAGGCGTGGAAAGTAGGCGTAGACACGCTCCAGCGCGTCACGCAGTGCGGCCCCGCTGATCTTGCGCGTGTAGGCACCGGTCAGCAGGTTCTCTTCGATCGACAGGTGCGCAAAGCAGTGCCGGCCTTCCATCACCTGCACCATGCCCATGCCCACCATGTCGCCCGGTGTGCGCTGGTCGGTGCGCTGGCCGCGGAACTCGATCGACCCCTTGGTGATGGCGCCACGCTCGGACGCCAGCAGGGTGGAGACGGACTTGAGTGTCGTGCTCTTGCCTGCGCCGTTGCCGCCCAGCAGAGCCACGATGCGGCCCTGCGGGACTTCCAGCGACACGCCCCGCAACACAAGGATCACATGGTCGTAGATCACCTCGATGCCCTTGACCGCCAGGATGGGTGGCGGTGGCGCCGCGCCCGAGGTGGCGCGGGGGTCGGGGCGGTCGGTGACTGCGTTCATGGCATGGGATTCTGGGCTTGCGGGACAGGGCCGGAGCCGTGCTTCAGCCAGTTGGCTTCAGCACGTTGCATCAGCACTTGCGCGGCGTGATCTTCTGCTCGGCGGCGTACTTGGCCGCCGACTCTTCGACCATCTCGCGGATCATCTTGCGGTCCGACGACACCCAGTCCGGGGTGACGGAGATCCACTTGGCGCCG
>JBBRJU010000036.1:0-10534 GCA_038218895.1 Burkholderiales bacterium | reverse complement strand
CGGCTGAGCCTGCAGGTGGTGGCCGAGACGCTGCACGCCTACCCCGACGGCGCCTGGTTCATCGACCTCTCGGCGATCCGCGACCCGGCCCTGGTCGTCAGCGAAACCGCACGCGCGATGGACATCGCCGAAGAGCCCGGCCGCCCGCTGATCGAGACCCTGTGCGCGCGCCTGAAGCCGCGCCGCACGGTGCTGATCTTCGACAACTGCGAGCACCTGATCGAACCCGCCGGCGACATGGTCTACGCGCTGCTGAAGGCGGTGCCGCACGTCCAGGTGCTGGCCTCCAGCCGCGAACTGCTGGACGTGCCCGGTGAGCAGCGCTACCCGATCCAGCCGCTGCCGCTGCCCCACCGCGGCGACGGTGTGCAGGCGCTGATGCGCTCCACCGCAGCGCGGCTGTTCGTCAACCGCGTGCTGGCACACCGCCCCGATTTCACCTTGATCGACGAGGAGGCGGGCGACGTTGCCGACCTGGTGGTGCGGCTGGAAGGCATTCCGCTGGCGATCGAGCTGGCGGCGGCGCGCACCCGCACGATGGACGTGGCCGAGATCAACGCCGGGCTGCGCCAGCGCTTCGAACTGCTGGCCGGCGGCAGCCGGCGGCTGCAAGTGCGCCAGCAGACGCTGCGCGGTCTGGTCGATTGGTCCTACGACATGCTGGCGGCCGACGAGCGCTGCGTGTTCGACCGGCTGGCGGTGTTCATCGGCGGCTTCGACCTGCCGGCGGCGCTGGCGGTGTGTGGTGTTGAGCCGGTGGCCGCCGACGCCGTCGAGCCGCTGCTGCGCGCGCTGACCGACAAATCACTGGTGCTGCGCGAGACCACGCCCGATGGCGAGCGTTACCGCATGCTCGAGACCTTGCGTGACTACGCACAGGACAAGCTGCAGGCCGGCGCCGATGCCGCTGCCGCAGCAGCGCGGCATGGTGATTTCTATTTCGGCCTGTCCAGGGACGGCAGCCGCGGCCTGGCCGGCGCCGAGCAGGCCAGGTGGCTGCGCCGCTTCGAAGCCGACAACGACAACTTGCGCGCCGCGCGCGCGCTGGCGGTGGCCGGCGGCATCGACCCGGTCATCGCCGCCAAGCTGGCAGTCAACCTGATGGGCTTCTGGATGCTGCGCGGCCACGCCAGTGAAGGCCGCGCGGCGGTTGCGCAAGCGCTGGCGCTGCCTGCCGTGCAGGTCTCTGATCTGGCCCACGCCTGGGTGCTGTATGCCGGTGCCGGCCTGGCCGGTGCCCAGGGTGCGCATGCCGAGGCGCGGCGCATGCTGGAAGACTGCCTGGCGCTGCGGCGCACGCTGGGCAACCCGATCCAGATCGCGGCCACGCTGTCGACGCTGGCGCTGACCCGGCTGCACACCGGCGATGCCCACGCTGCAGCAGAGGGCGAGCATGAGGCGCTGGCGCTGTTTCGCGCGCAGGGCGACCGCGTCGGCGAGGCCATTGGCAGGCTGCACCTGGGCCTCATTGCGGTGGCCGTCAGTGACGATGCTGCGGCAATCGAGGAATTCGAGGCAGCGCATGCGCTAGCGCGCGAGATCGGCCACCAGGAAGTTGAAGGCGAGAGCGAGTTGATGCGCGGACAGCTGGCGTGGCTGGGTGGCGCACCGGAGGCAGCCGCAGCCTGTTTCGAGGCCTCGCTGGCGGTCTGCCGCTTGGCCGAGGACAAGCGCGGCGAGGCCAACGCGCTGCGCTGGCTCGGCAAGGCCGCGCTGGACGCCTGGCAGCTGGATGCGGCGCGCCAGCGCTTGGCCGAGGCGCTGCGGGCCTTCAAGGCCTTCGAAATGAGTGAAGAGACGGTCGACGGCATCGAGGACCACGCCGCGCTGCGGCAGGCTGAAGGCGCGCACGAAATCGCGTGTGTGCTGGCTGCCGCTGCAACGCAGGCCCGGATCCGCCTTGCCTTGCCGCGCCCGCCGCGTGCCGAGCCACGCTGGCAGGCATTGCTGGCAGCGCTTCGACAGGCGTTGGACTCACAGCGCCATGACGCCGCATGGCGGCGTGGGCGGCGGCTGGAGACAGACGATGCGGTGAAGGCGGCGTTGGCGCCAGCGCCGGCCTGATCAGGCGCCGCGATGGCGCCGGATGCCCGCCATGGCTGCGAGCGCCAGGCCGGCCAGTGCCAGCGAGCCCGGCTCGGGCACGCGCGTGAAGGTGATCTGCGGGCTGGTGGCGGAGTCGCAGATCGCGTAATCACCATCCCATGGGCAATTGCCGTCGAACGCGTCGACCGAGCCGCCGCCGGTGATTTGTTCGAGTTTGGTTGAATTGGCACGCAGAATCGCTGTGTTTCCAGATAGGCCCAGGCCGTAGAGGTAATCCGTATAAAACGGCACCACCGGCGAACTCAACGTGCCGGCCGGCGCGATCCAGTTGCCGGGGTTGCCGATCATGCTGGCAAAGATGCCGACCACCGAACCGCTGGCGACCGTGATGTTGTTGATGCCAAACACGCCCGACAGGTCGAGCACATCAGGGACCTGCAGTTCCGGCAGGTCATACAGCCGCACCTCTGCCGAAACCAAGCTGGTCAGCAGGCACTCAGAGTTGGTGAAGCTTGCGGTGCCGAGCGCCAGGCAGTCGTCGGGCACGTCGAAGACCACGGTGCCTCTCCAGCCCAGGTCCGAGAAGTTGCCGCCGAAGGCTGGGTCGAAGGTGCCGGTGTAGATCGCTGCCTGCACAGGCGCGGTCAACACGCCCGCCATACCAGCAGCCAGCGCCAACGCGCACAAGCGAGACCGCAAAGAGAATCGAGCCATACCACCCCTTTCATCGACATCCGCGCGGCCATCCGCAGCACTGCAGTAGGCTTGCAAATTTCGTGCCTACACCAATGCGAATCTGTGACATTTGCCCAAGTCATTGATTTCAGACAAATTGCTACCGATCGACTCGGCGGCGCAGGCACCGATGCCTGCGCCGCTGTCAAGGAATCCGACACCGACACGACACCGACACCGACACCAGCGGCTGCGACGTTGCGGATGTAGGCGGTCGGCGTCGCGGCATGCGCGTGCCGACTTTGGGTGCACGGCGTTAAGGTGCAGCGCGGGCCCGGCGATGGTTGACTCGTTGGCCACCCGCCAGGTCGATGCGCCGTTGCAGCCGTGCCGCCGCGTCGGTGTTGCCCGCAGCGCTGGCCCGCTGCAGCGCTATGCCCAGCCAAGCCAGCAGCGGCCGGCGCCAGCCTTGAGCCGACGCGGTGTTGACCGCCAGGCCGATGACGGCCGGGCCGGCGCGGCCGGCGCGCAGCAGGACTGCCGCGCCCACCAGGCGCGACAGCGGGTCAGCCACACCTTGCAGCGCTGCGGATGCGGCGCTGTCGCTAACGGTCGGGCCCAGCGCCGCCACCGTCTGCTGGGCCGGCGGCAGCAGCGGCGCCAGCGCTGGCTGCAGCCGCCCGGCCAGGTGGTCGGCATAAGCCAGCTCGGGGGGCGCCGCATCGGCGCGCAGGCGCTCGAAGGCTTCGCACGGGCCCAATTGCAGGCTGGCCACCTGCGCCGCGCAGCGCAGCAGTTCGGCGCGGGCCAGCAGGTCGGGCCGGCCGGTACGGGCCAGGGCAGCACGGGCGCGGTCGAACTCCAGGTTGGCGATGCGGCTGTCGCCGCGCAACTCGGCCGCCATCGCCTGGTCGAGCGCGGCGCGGGCGTCTAGCTTCCATTCGGGCGGGCTGGGGCCGCCGGCGCAGCCGGCCAGCAGGGCTGCCAAGACCACCATCGCCCACTTCATGGCAGTTTCACCTCGGTGTCGCGGGCAAACGGCCACTTGCGGTTCACCTGATCCACCAGCTGCTGCACCTTGCGCAGGCTGGCTTCCACCTCGGCGCGCAGCGCGCCCAGGTCGGTGGTGGCGCTGCGGGTGTTGCTGGCGATGCCTTGCGCCTCGGCCAGCACACCGTCGACCCGGGTCAGGGTCGCGCGGGCGTCGCCCAGCAGGGCATTGAGTTGCAGCACGGTGGCGCGTGTCTCGGGCAGCAGGCCCTGGGCGCCGAAGACTTGCGCATCGGTCTTGCCGGCCAGGCGGTCGAGGCTGGCGGCGAGCGCATCGGCCCGCAGCAGCAGCGCATTGGTGCGGTCCAGCGTGGTCAGCAGTTTCCTGGCGTCGGCGTCATTGCCCATCACCAGGCCCAGCGCGCCGCGCGGGCCCTTGAGCTGGTCGGTGGCGGCCTGCAGGTTGGCCAGGCTGCCGGCCAGCGCGCCGTCGGGCGCGGCCAGGGTGCTGATGCGCTGCACCAGCTCACGCACGGCTGCCACCATCTGCGGCAGCTCGGCGGCGGCGTCGCCGGCCAGCACCCTGCGCTCGGCGTTGTCGGGCAGCAGCGGGTCGGTCAGCTGGCCGCTGTAGGCGCGCAGGTTGGTATTGCCCACCACGCCGCGCACCAGGGTGAAGATGCTGCTGCTGCGCAGCCAGTGGGCGTCCTTCATGGGCACGTCGATCAGGATGCGGGCATTGCCCTCGGGTGACAGCGCGATGTGCTGCACCCGGCCGATCGGAAAGCCCGAGAAGGTGAGGTCCATGCCGACGGTGACACCTTCGGCGTCGTCGGCCACCAGCACCAGGCGCTGGGTGGGCTCGAAGGCGCCACGTGCATACAGCAGGTAGCCGATGGCGCCGCACAGCAGCACGGCCAGCAGCAGCAGCAGGCCGGCGGCCTTGGCCTGCAGGTGCGGCACGTCGGGCGGGCCGCCGTCGGGCGGGGTCGGGGGCAGCGGCACAGGCAGCGGCGGGGGCAGTGGCGAAGTGTCGGTGGACGGCATCGGTGCGATCAATAGTAGTTGCCGACCAGCGACAGGGCCTCGATCGCCAGCACCACCAGGAACAGCCGCACCAGGCCCTGCAGCTCGGCGCTGGCGCGCGAACGGCGGCCCACCGGGTTCTGCAGCACGGTGACCAGCGGAATCCAGGCCACCGCCGAGCCGAGCAGGAACACCTTCAGGCAAAAGATCAGCGTGACCGACGGGCTGAACACCCGGCCCACGGTACGGGTGTAGCGGTCGAAGCCGCCCAGGCTGAAACCGTGCGCCGACACATAGGCCAGCACCAGCGTGACCACGCAGCTCAGCGCGGCCAGCAGCAGCACCGCAAACAGCCCGGCCAGCAGGCGTGGCAGCACCTCGGTGGCCAGTGGGTCCAGCCCCAGCTGGCGCAGTGCGTCGAAGCGGCCGCGGCTGCGCAGCGTGGCCACTTCATCGGCCATCGGCAGGGTGGCGTGCAGCGCGCCGAACAAGGCCGCAGCCAGCGGGATCAGCTCCAGCACCAGCACACGCACCACCATCTCCAGCGCGTACTGCGACAAGCCGTAGCTCTGCGCCGTGACGAGCACGATGCGGATGACCACCAGGCTGAGCACCGCCGTGGCCAGGGTGAAGCCCAGCAGCATCGGCCCGCTGGCGCGGTACAGCTGGGCCAGCAGCCCGCTGCTGCGCGCCTGCCGGCGGCCCTGGGCCGACAGCGCCAGCACGCCCAGCACCGCCCCCAGGTGCAAGATCTGCCACCAGCCGGCCAGCCACTGCAGCGCCGGGCGCAGCGCGCCCGGGCGGGCTGTCATGGCGCGCTGGCCTGGCGCACCGCGTGGTCCCACTCGGCCATCAGTGCCTGCGCACGCGCACGCGGCAGCGTCGGGTAGAAGCGCCGTTCCACCTGCCACAGCGCCGACAGTTCCTCCAGGTTCTTGTAGACGCCGGTGGCCAGGCCTGCCAGGTAGGCAGCACCCAGCGCAGTGGTCTCGGTGATCTGGGGCCGCACCACCGGGATGCCCAGCAAATCGGCCTGGAACTGCATCAGCAGGTTGTTGACGCAGGCGCCGCCGTCGACCCGCAGCTCGGCCACCGGCGCACCGCCGCTGGCCACGGCGTCCCGGCCCATGGCCTGCAACAACGCTGCGCTCTGGAAGGCGATGCTCTCCAGCGCGGCGCGGGCGATGTGGGCCACGGTGCTGCCGCGGGTCAGCCCGGTGATGGTGCCGCGGGCGTGGGTGTCCCAGTACGGCGCGCCCAGGCCGGTGAAGGCGGGCACGAACAGCACGCCGCCGGCGTCAGGCACGCTCTCGGCCAGCGCCTGCACCTGGCTGCTGCTCTGGATGGCCTGCAGCCCGTCACGCAGCCACTGCACCACCGCCCAGCCGATGAACACGCTGCCCTCCAGCTCATAGTCCGGCGTGGTGGTTGGCTGGGAGGCGTCGGTGGTGATCAGGCCGTTCTGGCTGCTGCGGAACTGGCTGCCGGTGTGCATCAGCATGAAGCAGCCGGTGCCATAGGTGTTCTTCGCCAGTCCGGCCTGGAAGCAGGCCTGGCCGAACAGCGCGCTCTGCTGGTCGCCAGCGATGCCGGCCACGGGGATGCATGCACCCAGCAGCGCCGCATCGGTCTCTCCGAACACGTGGCTGCTGGGGTGCACGCTGGGCAGCAGGCTGTCGGGCACATGCAGCAGCTTCAGCAGTTCATGGTCCCAGACGTTGTGGCGGATGTCGAACAGCATGGTGCGGGCGGCGTTGCTCACGTCGGTGGCATGCACCCGGCCGCCGGTCAGCTTCCACAACAGCCAGCTGTCGACCGTGCCGAACGCCAGCTCGCCCTGGGCGGCGGCGATGTGGGCGCCGCTGACATGGTCGAGGATCCAGCGGATCTTGGTGGCCGAGAAATAGGCGTCCACCACCAGGCCGGTGCTCTGGCGGATGGTCTCGGCATGGCCGTGCTCACGCAGCTGGGCGCACAGCGGCTCGCCGCGGCGGTCTTGCCAGACGATGGCGTTGTGGATCGGCAGCCCGGTGCGGCGGTTCCACACCAGCGTGGTTTCGCGCTGGTTGGTGATGCCGATCGCCTTGACTTGTGCGGCCGTGATGCCGGCCTTGGCCAGGGCCTCGTGCGCGGTGGCCAGCTGGCTTTGCCAGAGTTCTTCCGGGTCGTGCTCCACCCAGCCGGGCTGCGGATAGATCTGGCGAAATTCACGTTGCGCCATGGCGACGATGCGCCCGCCGGCGTCGAACACGATGCTGCGCGAGCTGGAGGTGCCCTGGTCCAGGGCGAGCAAATAAGTCATGGGCTGTCTCCAGTGTTGCCACCCGGTGGGTCCGGGTGGTCGGCGTTGGGTGGCTGGTCGGTCGCCACGGTGCAGGCCACGCCGGCCTCGGCCAGCAGGGCGCCGAAGGCCGGCGGCGGCGCGCGGTCGGTGAAGAGCCGGTCGACCTGGTCGAGCCGGCCCACTTCCACCATGGCCGGGCGGTCGAACTTGCTGTGGTCGGCTGCCAGCCACACCTGGCGGCTGGCGCGGATGATGGCCTGCGCCACCTTCACCTCGCGCACGTCGAAGTCGCGCAGCGTGCCGTCGGCCTCGATGCCCGAGATGCCGATCAGCCCGATGTCAACCCGGAACTGGGCCATGAATTCCACTGTGGTCTCGCCGATGATCCCGCGGTCGCGGCTGCGCACCAGCCCGCCGGCCACGATCACTTCGCAGTCGGCGTTGTCGCTGAGGATGGCGGCCACGTGCAGGTTGTTGGTGATCACCCGCAACCCCCGGTGGTGCACCAGCGCGCGGGCGATGGCCTCGGTGGTGGTGCCGATGTTGAGGATCAGGCTGCACCCCTCGGGCACCTGGGCCGCCACCGCCAGTGCGATGCGGCGCTTGGCGCCGTCGTTCAGCGCCTGGCGCTGCCGGTAGGCGATGTTCTCGGTGGTGCTGGCCGGCAGGCGCACACCGCCATGGAAGCGCGCCAGCAGCCCGGCGTCGGACAGCAGTTTCACGTCGCGCCGCACCGTCTGCAAGGTGACGCCGAAGCGCTCGGCCAGCGCCTCCACGGTGGCCGAGCCCTGGGCGCGCACCGCATGGAGCACACCGGCCTGTCGGGGGTTGGGGATCAACATGAGCGGGATGGTCGGGAAGCGGGTCTGGCGCAAGCGTACGGGATGCCGGCCAGCCCCGGGTCAGGGTCAACCAGCTTGCGTTCATGGGTCCAGCTGCGCTACAAACGAACCCAAGCGAACAATTCAGCGCCGAAACGAACCACAAACGAGCGCCCACCGAGCCGACGGCCCCACACCATGCTGATGTCAGCACCCCGTTCTTCCGACACGGCCACGCCCCTGTTCACCAGCGCCCCCACCCAGGTGGATGTGCTGGTGGTGGGCGGCGGCATCAACGGCGCCGGCATCGCCCGCGACCTGGCCGGCCGCGGCTTGAAAGTGCTGTTGTGCGAGCAGGACGACCTGGCGCGCCACACCTCGTCGTCGTCCACCAAGCTGATCCACGGCGGCCTGCGCTATCTGGAGTACTACGAGTTCAGCCTGGTGCGCAAGGCGCTGGCAGAGCGCGAACTGCTGCTGAAAAGTGCGCCGCACATCATGTGGCCGCTGCGCTTCGTGATGCCGCACGACCCGTCGATGCGGCCGGTGTGGATGGTGCGCATCGGCTTGTTTCTCTACGACCACCTGGCCAAGCGTGAATGGCTGCCGGCCAGCGGCACCGTGGCGCTGCGCAGCCACCCCACCGGCGCACCGCTGAAGCCGGGCTACACCCGCGGCTTTGTCTACAGCGACGGCTGGGTCGACGACGCCCGCCTGGTGGTGCTGAACGCGCTGGACGCCGTGGCCCATGGCGCCACCGTGCTCACCCGGTGCCGCTGTGAATCTGCCCGGCGCACGCCGCAGGGCTGGCAGGCCACGCTGCAACCCGCCGGTGTTGCGCCGCTGCAGGTGCAGGCCCGCGCACTGGTGAACGCCGCCGGGCCCTGGACGGGCGAATTTTTGCGCGAGCGTGCCGGCCAGACCAGCGCGCGGGCGCTGCGCCTGGTCAAGGGCAGCCACATCGTGGTGAAGAAGCTGTTCGACCACGACCATGCCTACATCTTCCAGAACCCCGACAAGCGCATCATTTTCGCCATCCCCTACGAGGGCGATTTCACGCTGATCGGCACCACCGATGTCGAGGTCCAGGGCGCGCCGGGCTCGGCCCAGATCGACGCCGACGAGACCACCTACCTGTGCGCACAGGCCAGCCGTTATTTCGCCAGGCCGGTGCTGCCGGCAGATGTGGTGTGGGCCTACTCGGGCGTGCGGCCGCTGCTCGACGATGCATCGGGCGACGCGTCGGCGGTCACGCGTGATTACCTGCTGGAGTTCGACGACGACGGGCCCGCCGCCGGGCTGCCCCAGGGCGGCCGCCCCACCTCGGGGGGGCGGCCCGCAGGGCCTTGGGGGCCAGGCTCCAGCCCCTTGCTGTCGGTGTGGGGCGGCAAGATCACCACCTTCCGCAAGCTGGCCGAAGAAGCCGCCGATGGCCTGGTCCAGCGCCTGGGCGAGGCCCGCCCGGCCTGGACGGCGCCCGCCCTGCTGCCCGGCGGTGATCTGTCGGCCTGGATCGGCCCGCCGCAGCGGCCCGATCTGGACATCACCCGCTTCATCGCCGAACTGGCCAGGCGCCAGCCGCAACTGCCTGCCAGCCTGGTCCAGCGCTGGGCGCGCTGCTATGGCGCGCTGGTGGCGCAGGTGGTGGGCAACGGCCACCTGGGCGCCGAGGTGGCGCCTGGCCTCTTCGAATGTGAATTGAACTACCTGCACGACCAGGAATGGGCGCGCAGCGCGGACGACGTGCTGTGGCGCCGCACCAAGCTGGGCCTGCACCTCAGCCCGGCCCAGCGCGACCAGGTGGCGCAATGGTGGGCCGCGCGCTTTGGCGGCCAGGCTGGTCGCTCGGGTCACCCGGGCAGCCCGGGCGCCGCAGACACCCCGGAGGCGGCATGCAGCTCACGCTGACCGGCCTGCAGCACCAGGTGGGGCCCGCCACCCACCTCTATCCGCTCAGCCTGCAGCTGCAGCCCGACACGGTGACGGTGCTGCTGGGCGCCACCCAGGCCGGCAAGACCACGCTGATGCGGCTGATGGCCGGGCTCGATGTGCCCAGCCGCGGCAGCGTGGTGGTCGATGGTGTGAACGTGACCGGCCAGCCGGTGCGCCAGCGCAACGTGGCCATGGTCTACCAGCAGTTCATCAACTACCCGTCGATGACGGTGTTCGACAACATCGCCTCACCGTTGAAGCTGCGTGGTGGCATGGACAGTGCGGCCATCGCCCGGCGGGTGCAGGCCCTGGCCGACAAGCTGCACATCGACCCCTTCCTGCAGCGCCTGCCGGCCGCGCTGTCGGGTGGCCAGCAGCAGCGTGTGGCCCTGGCCCGCGCGCTGGCCAAGGACGCGCCGCTGATGCTGCTCGACGAGCCGCTGGTGAACCTGGACTACAAGCTGCGCGAAGAGCTGCGCGAGGAGTTGTCGGCGCTGTTTGCCGCCGGCAATTCCACCGTCGTCTACGCCACCACCGAGCCCACCGAGGCCCTGCTGCTGGGTGGCTGGACGGCGGTGATGGACGCCGGCGAGCTGCTGCAGTACGGCCCCACGGCCGAGGTATTCCACATGCCGCAATCGCTGCGCGTCGCACGCGCGTTCAGCGATCCGCCGATGAATTTCCTTGGCGCCGTGGCCGCGTCGGACGGCGTCACGCTCGATCGCGGGCCGCTGCTGCCGGTTGCCTGGCCGCAGGCCGG
>JBBRJU010000035.1:0-10626 GCA_038218895.1 Burkholderiales bacterium | reverse complement strand
CCAGGAGGCAACGCAGCAGATCCTGTTCAGCCTGGACTGGGCGCAGAAGGAGAAGAAGGCCAAGAGCTTCTTCCTGATCGGCAGCGACTACATCTGGCCGCGCACCTCGATGAAGATCGCGCGCAAGCACATCGAGAACTTTCAGAAGGGCAGGTCGTCGGCGAGGAGTACTACCCGCTGGGCAGCACGAACTTCGGTTCGCTGATGAACAAGATCAAGCTGCAGAAGCCCGATTGCATCTTCACCGCCGTGGTGGGCGGCAGCAACGTCGCGTTCTACAAGGCACTGAAAGCCGCCGGCATCACCGGCGACAAGCAGCTGCTGCTGACGTTGAGCGTGACCGAGGATGAGATGACCGGCGTGGGCGGCGAAAATTTCGCCGGCTTCTACTCGTCGATGAAGTACTTCCAGAGCCTGGACAACGAGAACAACAAGAAGTTTGTCGCTGCCTTCAAGGCCAAGTACGGCAAGGATGCGGTGATCGGCGACGTGACCCAGGCCGCATACCTGGGCCCCTGGCTGTGGAAGGCGGCGGTGGAGATGGCCGGCAGCTTCGACGTGGACAAGGTGGTGGCCGCGTCCAGGTCCGGCAAGATCGAGCTCAAGACCGCGCCCGAGGGCTACGTCAAGCTCGACCCCAACCACCATTTGTGGAGCAAGTCGCGCATTGCCATGGGCATGCCGGACGCCACCTTTAAGGTGGTGGCCGAGAGCCCCCAGCTGATCAAGCCGGATCCGTTCCCCAAAGGCTATCAGTAACTTCCCCGAAGCGGCCAGGGCCGCCCCCCCAGGGGGGCCACCCCAGCGGCCCGGCGGAGCCGGTTCCGCATCGTGTGCTGGGTAGCGGCTTGGGGGCCGGTGCTGCGGCGTGACCTTGGTGACAGCCATGCGATTGGAACGACCATGAATTTTTCCGAGCTGATGAACATCGGGCTGATGCAGGGCTTTGCGGGCTTGAGCCTGTTTGCCGTGTTGCTGCTGATGGGTCTGGGCCTGGCCATCATCTTTGGCCAGATGGGCGTGATCAACATGGCGCACGGTGAGTTCATGACCATCGGCGCCTACACCATCTACCTGGGATCGACGCTCACCGAAAGGGTGGCACCCAATCTGATGTCGGTGTATTTCCCATTCGCCATCGTCTGTGCCTTCCTGTTCGCCTTCGCGCTGGGCTGGTTGGTGGAATGGGGGTTGATCCGCCACCTGTACAAGCGTCCGCTGGACACCCTGCTGGCCACCTGGGGCATCAGCCTGGCGCTGCAGCAGAGCTTTCGCAGCTTCATCGGCCCCAAGGAAGTGTCGCCCACCCTGCCCGACTGGCTGCTGGGCTCCTGGGCGCCGCACCCAGGGCTGGACATCCCGATCAACGGCATGTTCGTGCTGGGGCTGACCACCTTCGTCACCTGCGCCGTGCTGCTGGCCCTGGCCAAGAGCCGTTGGGGCCTGCGGGTACGCGCCACGGTGAGCAACCGGCAGATGGCCAACGCCACCGGCATCAACACCCAGAAGACCGACCGGCTGACGTTTGCCATCGGCTGCGGCATCGCCGGCGTGGCCGGCGCCGCTTTCACCACCATTGGCTCCACCGGGCCGACATCGGGCTCGCTCTACATCGTCGACAGCTTCCTCGTCGTCACCTTCGGCGGCGCGGCCAGCCTGCTGGGCACGGTGGTCTCGGCCTTCGGCATCGCCCAGACACAGTCGATCACCGAGTTCTTCCTCTCCGGCTCGATGGCCCGGGTGATCACGCTGTCGCTGATCGTGCTGATCCTGATGGTGCGGCCGCAGGGACTGTTCGCCTTGAAGGTCCGCCGCTGATCCGGCTTCGGAGACTCAACGCATGACTGCCTTCAAAGCCATCATCCAGCGCTACCAGCTGGCCAGCCTGCTGGTGCTCACCCTGCTGCTGGCGGTGGTGCTGCCGCTCAGCCTGGACATCTTCCGCCTCAACCTGGTGGGCAAGTACCTCACCTATGCCTTCGTCGCCATCGGGCTGGTGATGCTGTGGGGCTATGGCGGCGTATTGAGCCTGGGCCAGGGCGTGTTCTTCGGTCTGGGAGGCTACGCGATGGCGATGTTCCTGAAGCTCGAAGCCAGCGACCCGATCACCACCAAGATCCAGAGCACGCCCGGCATCCCCGACTTCATGGACTGGAACCAGCTGACCGCGCTGCCGCTGTTCTGGGAGCCGTTCCGCTCGCTCACGTTCACGATCTTCGCCATCGTCGCCGTGCCGATGCTGCTGGCCTGGATCATCAGCTACGCGATGTTCAAGCGCCGGGTGGGCGGGGTGTACTTCGCCATCATCACCCAAGCGGTGGCGCTGATCCTCACGGTCCTGATCATCGGTCAGCAGGGCTACACCGGTGGCATCAACGGCATGACCGACCTGAAGACGGTACTGGGCTGGGACACCCGCACCGACAGCGCCAAGTACATCCTCTACTACTTGTGCGTGGCGCTGCTGGTGGTCAGCATCGTGCTGTGCCGCTGGATCCAGACCGGCAAGGCCGGCACCCTGCTGCTGGCCATGCGCGACAAGGAAGACCGGGTGCGTTTCTCGGGCTACGACGTGGCCAACTTCCGCATCTTCACCTTCTGCCTGGCGGCCGGGCTGGCGGGCATCGGCGGCGCGATGTTCTCGTTGCAGGTAGGCTTCATGTCACCCAGCTTCGTGGGCATCGTGCCCAGCATCGAGATGGTGATCTACGCTGCGGTGGGCGGCCGCATGAGCCTGGTGGGTGCGGTCTACGGCGCGCTGATCGTCAACGCCGGCAAGACCTTCTTCTCCGAGAGCTTCCCCGAGTTGTGGCTGTTCATGATGGCCGCGCTGTTCATCGGCGTGACCATGGCCTTCCCGATGGGCCTGGCCGGCCTGTGGGAGAGCCATGTGATGCCCTGGTGGAAGAAGCGCGGCGCGGCCATGGCGCCGCCCAATGCGCCGCTGGCGACAACGACCGCCGGCGTGCCACCCGCCGCCAACGGCAAAACCGCCTTGCCGTCCGGCGTCAGCGGCCAGCAAGCCGGCTGATCGAGGACACCACCCATGAGCAACACCGACTTCGCCCTGGCGATCGAAGACCTGACCGTCAGCTTCGACGGTTTCAAGGCCATCGACGCGCTGACGCTGTACATCGACAAGAACGAGCTGCGGGTGATCATCGGCCCCAACGGCGCCGGCAAGACCACCCTGCTCGACCTGATCTGCGGCAAGACCAAAGCCGCCGCCGGCAGCATCAAGTTCAAGAACACCGAGCTGACAAAGATGGCCGAGTTCCAGCGGGTGCGGCTGGGCATCGGCCGCAAGTTCCAGACGCCGTCGATCTACGAAAACCTGAGCGTGTTCCAGAACCTGGAGGTGTCTTGCCCGAAGGGCCGCTCGGTGTTTGGCGCGCTGGGCTTCAAGTGCACCGACGAGGTGAAGGCCCGGGTGCAGGAGGTGGCCGACGAGATCCACCTGGCGGACAAGCTCGGCACCGAGGCCGGCCTGCTCAGCCACGGCCAGAAGCAGTGGCTGGAGATCGGCATGCTGCTGATGCAGGACCCCGAACTGCTGCTGCTGGACGAGCCGATCGCCGGCATGAGCGCGCGTGAGCGCGAGATGACGGCTGACCTGCTGCAACGCATCTGCAAGAACCGCAGCGTGGTGGTGATCGAGCACGACATGGACTTCGTCAAGCAGATCGCCCACAAGGTGACGGTGATGCACCAGGGAAAGATCCTGGCAGAGGGTTCGATGGAGAACGTGCAGAACGACCCGAAAGTCATCGACGTGTACCTGGGACACTGAAGGAGCCAACACCATGTTGAGCGTCAAGGATTTGATCGTCGCCTACGGCCAGAGCCAGGCCTTGCACGGGATCTGTTTCGAGGCCGCGTCCAAGGAGACCGTGGCCATCATGGGACGCAACGGCATGGGCAAGACCACGCTGTTCAAGAGCCTGATGGGCGTGCTGCCCACCAAGAGCGGCTCGGTCCGCGTGGCCGGCCAGGAGATCACCAAGGACGAGAGCTACCGCCGTGTGGCCAAGGGCATCGCCTACGTGCCGCAGGGCCGCATGATCTTTCCCACCCTGACGGTGGAAGAGAACATCCAGACCGGGCTGGAAAACGCCAAGCACCGCCGCATCCCCGACGAGATCTACGCGCTGTTCCCGGTGCTGTGGGACATGCGCCGGCGCAAGGGCGGCAACCTGTCGGGTGGGCAGCAGCAGCAGCTGGCGATTGCACGCGCGCTGGTGACCGAGCCCAAGGTGCTGCTGCTCGACGAGCCCACCGAGGGCATCCAGCCGTCGATCATCAAGGACATCGCCAAGGCGCTGAACGAGATCCGCAAGATGCGCGACATCACCATCGTGGTCAGCGAGCAGGTACTGAGCTTTGCGCTGGAGGTGGCCGACCGGTTGTTTGTCATCGAAGGTGGACGCCTGGTGCACGAGACCCGTCGCGCCGACACCGATGTCGCCCACATCAAGCAATATCTTTCTGTCTGACTCCAACCCCTCTTCACCCCGACCCCGCAGGAGATACACATGGCCGAGACCCTGATCAGCGTTGACTTGAGCAAGAGCCCGCTGGAAAACGAGAACATCCACAACCGCTGGCACCCCGACATCCCGATGGCCTGCTGGGTGAACCCGGGCGACGACTTCATCCTGGAGACCTTCGACTGGACCGGTGGCTTCATCAAGAACAACGACTCGGCCGACGATGTGCGCGACATCGACCTGACCACGGTGCACTACCTGAGCGGCCCGGTGGGCGTGAAGGGCGCCGCGCCCGGCGACCTGCTGGTGGTCGACCTGCTCGACATCGGCGCCAAGCAAGACAGCCTGTGGGGCTTCAATGGCTTCTTCAGCAAGAAGAACGGTGGCGGCTTCCTGACCGAGCACTTTCCGCAGGCGCAAAAGTCCATCTGGGACATCGAAGGCATGTTCACCAAGAGCCGGCATGTGCCGGGTGTGCGCTATGCCGGCCTGATCCACCCCGGCCTGATCGGCTGCCTGCCCGACCCCAAGATGCTTGACATGTGGAACATCCGTGAGCAGGCGCTGATCGACAGCGACCCGGCCACCAGCGGGCTGGCCAATCCGCCGTTTTCTGGCACCGCCCACATGGGCAAGCTGACCGGTGCCGCCAAGGACAAGGCGGCCGCCGAGGGTGCACGCACCGTGCCCCCGCGTGAGCACGGCGGCAACTGCGACATCAAAGACCTGTCGCGCGGCGCCAAGGTGTTCTTCCCGGTGTATGTGGACGGCGCCGGCCTGAGCGTGGGCGACCTGCACTTCAGCCAGGGCGACGGCGAGATCACCTTCTGCGGCGCCATCGAGATGGCCGGCTGGGTGCACATGCGCGTCACGCTGATCAAGGGCGGCATGGCCAAGTACGGCATCAAGAACCCGATCTTCAAGCCCAGCCCGATCACGCCCACCTACAACGACTACCTGATTTTCGAAGGCATCAGCGTTGATGAAAGCGGCAAGCAGTACTACCTGGACGTGAACGTGGCCTACCGCCAGGCCTGCCTGAACGCGATCGAATACCTGAAGAAGTTCGGCTACTCAGGCGCCCAGGCTTACTCCATCCTGGGCACCGCCCCGGTACAGGGCCACATCAGCGGCGTGGTCGACGTGCCGAACGCGTGCGCCACCTTGTGGCTGCCGACGCAGATCTTCGACTTCGACATCAACCCCAACGCAGCCGGTCCGATCAAGCACCTCGATGGCTCGGTGGTGATGCCGCTGTCGCCCGACCTGGCCTGATCCGCACGCAGCACAAGGAGCCGCCATGCCCACCTACGACTACGCCTGCGGCGGCTGTGGCGGGTTCGATGCCTTCCGCAGCCTGGCCGACCGCAATGAGCCGGCGCGCTGCCCCGATTGCGGCAGCGCGTCACCCCGCGTGTTTGTCAGCGCGCCCCGCCTGGGGCTGATGAACGGCAGCACACGCAGCGCCATGGCCACCAACGAGCGGGCGCAGCATGCGCCGCAGCGCTCGGGCGACTATGCGCGGCTGAAACACCCGGCGGGCTGCGGCTGTTGCAGCCCTGCCAAGCGTGGTGCCGCGCTGCAGGCGCCCAACGGCAACAAGGCCTTCCCCGGGAAGCGGCCCTGGATGATCAGCCACTGATCCTTGCGTGACACCGCTGGTCGGCGATGCCATGGCGTTTGCAGCACCGCAGCAGGCGCCGCAGGTTCGCTACGTCAATCAACGTATTCACGCGCAGGGTTCCTGTGGCGACAGTGCAGGCATCCAGCCAGCACTTTCTTCGAGAAAAGCACCATGCACCACGGCGATATTTCCAGCAGCAAGGACACCGTCGGTGTCGCCGTCGTCAACTACAAGATGCCACGTCTGCACAGCAAGGCCGAAGTCATCGAGAACACGAAAAAGATCGCGGCGATGGTCGAAGGCATGAAGGTCGGCCTGCCCGGCATGGACCTGGTGGTCTTTCCCGAGTACAGCACCCACGGCATCATGTACGACAGCCAGGAGATGTACGACAACGCCGCCAGCGTGCCCGGCGCCGAGACCGACATCTTTGCCGCCGCCTGCCGCAAGGCCAAGGTCTGGGGCGTGTTCTCGCTGACCGGTGAACGCCATGAAGAGCACCCCGACAAGGCACCTTACAACACCCTGATCCTGATGAACGACCAGGGCGAGATCGTCCAGAAGTACCGCAAGATCATGCCCTGGGTTCCCATCGAGGGTTGGTACCCCGGCAGTTGTACGTCTGTCAGCGACGGCCCCAAGGGCATGAAGATCAGCCTGATCATCTGCGACGACGGCAACTACCCCGAGATCTGGCGTGACTGCGCGATGAAGGGTGCCGAGCTGATCATCCGCTGCCAGGGCTACATGTACCCGGCCAAGGAGCAGCAGATCCTGATCAGCAAGGCCATGGCGTTTGCAAACAACTGCTATGTGGCGGTCGCCAATGCGGCGGGCTTCGACGGCGTGTACAGCTATTTTGGCCACAGTGCGCTGATCGGCTTCGACGGCCGCACGCTCGGCGAGTGTGGCGAGGAAGAAATGGGCATCCAGTACGCGGCGCTGAGCAAAAGCCTGATCCGTGACTTCCGCAAGAACGGCCAGAGCGAAAACCACTTGTTCAAGCTGCTGCACCGCGGCTACACCGGCTTGATCAATTCGCGTGAAGGCGACCAGGGCGTGGCCGCCTGCCCCTACGACTTCTACAGCCAGTGGGTCAACGACCCCGAGGGAACCCGCAAGAAGGTGCAGGCGTTCACCCGCAGCACCGTGGGCACCGAAGAAGCACCGATCGAGGGCATCCCCAACCCCGACACCCTGGCCCACCGTTGAGGCCATCACGGTCACCCCCGCGATGGCCCATTCCGATGCCCAAGCCCTGGCCGCCTGGTGCCTGGTTGCAGAGCCGTTCTACCAGCCCACCGGCGACGAGGTGGCGCGCTTCGAGGCCGCCTGCGCGCAGCGCCTGCCGCTGTTGATCAAGGGCCCCACCGGCTGCGGCAAGACCCGCTTCGTCGAGCACATGGCCTGGCGGCTGGGCCGGCCGCTGGTCACCGTGGCCTGCCATGAAGACCTGAGCGCGGGCGATCTGGTGGGCCGCTGGCTGCTCGACAGCCAGGGCACCCGCTGGCAGGACGGGCCGCTCACCCTGGCCGCCAGGCACGGCGCGATCTGCTACCTCGACGAACTGGTGGAGGCGCGCGCCGATGCCACCGTCGTCATCCACCCGCTGACCGACACCCGCCGCATGCTGCCGCTGGCGCAGCGCGACGAGGTGGTGCATGCCCACGCCGACTTCCAGCTGGTGGTGTCCTACAACCCGTCTGCAATGGCGCGCGAGATGAAGACCAGCACCCGCCAGCGCTTTTGCGCGCTGGAATTCATCCACCCGGCCCCCGAGCGGGAAGCCGGCATCGTCGCGCAGGAGTCCGGCCTGGACATCAACCGCAGTGCCGCCATCGTGGCCTTCGGCGTGCGCACCCGGCGCCTGCACGGCCAGGGGCTGGACGAAGGCGCATCCACCCGCATGCTGGTGCATGCCGCGCTGCTGGTGCAGCAGGGCCAGGGGCTGCACGCTGCCTGCGCCATGGCTGTGGCCGACGTGCTGAGCGACGAGCCCGGCGTGCAGCAGGCCCTGCACGCGGCGCTGGACGCCTCGTTCTGACCCGGGCCGGGCGCGCCGATGGCCCTTGCTGCCGCACGCACTGCGCCGCCGCCACTGGCCCAATGGTTGCGGCTGCTGTGGGGCGCTGCACCGCCGCTGCACCTGGACAGCGACGCACCCTTCATCGCCGATGGCGGCATCCACCTGGCGATGCTGCCGCCCGATCAGGCTGCGCCAGCCCCATCGGCGCAGCCGCCCTGGCAGCAGCACTGCGCCGCAGCCGCACATGCGGCGGCACACCTGGTCTATTCACCGCGCCACTTCGATGCCGACGGCCTGGTGCCCACCGCCCGCGCCCTGCTGGCCTTGCTGGAAGATGCGCGCGTGGAAGCCCTGGCGGTACGTGAACTGCCCGGCTTGGCACGGCTGTGGCGGCCTTTGCACACCGCCACGCCTGACAGCGGCAAGGGCTCTGAGGCGCTGATGGCACGCCTGGCCCGCGCTCTGGCCGACCCCATTTATGCCGACCCGCACCCCTGGGTGGCCAAGGGACGGCGCCTGTTCTACCTGGACGAGGCCCTGGGCCTGCCCGCGCTGCGCACGCCGGCGGAGTTGCGCGCGGCCGCCATGCGCCTGGGCCACGACATCGGCCAGATGCGCCTGCCGTTCAACGCCCGCGGTGACCGCCCGGCGCCGGCCTACCGTGACGACCACCGCTGGATGTGGCCCGCCGACCAGCGCGACAGCGTGCAGCCACCGCCTGCGCCACAACCCCGGCCCGCTGATGCGCAGACCACGCCCGACCCCACCGAGATCGCGCTGCCCGAGACGGTGACCCACCACCCCGAATGGGACCGGCTGATCCACCGCCTGCGGCCCGACTGGGCGCGGGTGATCGAGCGCGCCACGCCACCCGCGACCTTGGACCCCGTCCAGGCCGCCACCCAGGTCCGCCTCCAACCGGCACCCGACGATGCCGAAGCCCGGCTGCTTGGCCACCGTCTGCTGGCACCGTTGCAGGCCCTGGCACAGCCGCCGGCGCCGCGCGGCCGGGCGGCCGACGGCGAGAACTTCCACCTCGATGCGCTGCTGGGTTGGGCGGTCGCCCGGCGCTGCGGCCGCAGTGGCGACGCCCGGTTGTACCGCGCCCGACAGCCGGTGGCCGCACGTGCCCGTGTGTGGCTGCTGGTCGACCAGTCAGCCTCCACCGCCGCCGCGCTGCCCGGCAGCGGGCCGGCCAGCACCAGCGTGCTGCAGGCTGCGGCGCGCGGCGCCACCGCCACCGCGCTGGCGCTGCAGGCGCTGGGCGTGCCCTGCACAGTGGCGGCCTTCCAGTCCAACGGACGGCATGCGGTGCGCTTGCAGCTGCTGCACGGCCCGGGCCAGGCGGTGGCGCCCGGGCTGGCGCAGCGGCTGCTGGCGCTGCGCCCAGGCGGCTCTACCCGGCTGGGTGCGGCGCTGCGCCATGCCACCCAGCGCCTGGGGCCAGGCCGGGCCGACGCCCATTGGGTGCTGCTGGTGTCCGACGGCCAACCGCACGATGTGGATGTGCACGACCCGCGCTACCTGGTCGACGATGCCCGCCAGGCCGTGCTGGCCGCACGGCGCCGCAGCGTGCGCATGGCCTGCCTGGTCCTGGGCGGTGGCCCGGCACCCGAGGCGCTGCGCATCTTCGGCCGCAGTGGCATCCAGACACTGGCCAGCCTGGCTGCGCTGCCACGTGCGCTGCGGCGGCTGATGGGTTGACGGGCTCCGCCCGCCCCGGTGGGCGGCGGGCCGGGCCGCAAGCCGTCGGTCTTGTGCGCGCCGGCCTGAAGCCAGACACTGCTGCATATCGAGGTGCAGGCCCATGTCGCAGAGCAGCAGTCCGAATTCTGTCCTCACCACCACGCCGCGCATCCGCGCGATTGCCGACAGCCCGCGCCTGGCGGCGCGCGCGGCTGACCTGCTGCAGCGCCTGCGCGCCTTCGTGCAGCTGGATGCGCAAGACGCGGCGACCGTGGTGGCCTACCTGCGCGAACTGCACTACAGCCCGGGCGACGTGTTGTTCCGCACTGGTGATACCCAGGCCGTGGCCTACCTGCTGCTGGTGCTGGACGGCGAGGTGTCGGTCGACACCGGCACCAGCGCGCCGGCCCTGGAAGTGCCGATCGCAGTGCTGGGCGCCGGCTCGGTGCTGGGCGAGATGGCCCTGCTCGACGGCGCGCCGCGCTCAGCCACCTGCACCGCCGTCACGCACGTGCAGGCCGCCGGCCTGGCCCGCCGCGGGCTGGAGCGGCTGATCGACGAACACCCCAGGGTGGCCGCCCGGCTGATGGTGGTGCTGGAGCAGCACATGGCCGAGCGCCTGCGCTCGCTGGACGACCAGCTGCGCATGTACGGCCAGATCCACACCGCGCTGCGCGCCGGCTGAGCCAGCGCGCAGCGGCATCACAGCGACGGGTCGATCAGCACCTTGGCGCCGGTGTTGCGCGCGGTGTAGAACGCGATGGTCTCGGCCTGCAGCGCGCCGGCCAGCGACACGGTGCGTG
>JBBRJU010000034.1:0-10654 GCA_038218895.1 Burkholderiales bacterium | reverse complement strand
AGGCCCGCTGACGGTCGAGCAGTTCAACGGCGGCCAGTCCAACCCCACCTTCAAGCTAGTCACGCCGAGCCGCAGCTATGTGATGCGGGCCAAGCCCGGCCCGCTGGCCAAGCTGCTGCCGTCGGCGCATGCGATCGAGCGCGAATACCGGGTGATGGATGCGCTGGCCCTCAGCGGCGTGCCGGTCGCGCGCATGCATGTGCTCTGCGAGGACGAGTCGGTCATCGGCCGCGCGTTCTACGTGATGGACTTCGTCGAAGGCCGGGTGCTGTGGGAGCAATCGCTGCCCGGCCTGCAGCCTGGAGACCGTGCCGCCATCTATGACGAGATGAACCGGGTGCTCGCCACCCTGCACAACGTCGAGATCAAGGCCGTCGGCCTGCAGGATTTCGGTCGGCCGGGCAACTACTTCGGCCGCCAGATCAAGCGCTGGAGCCAGCAGTACCAAGCCTCGGTCACCGACCCGATCCAAGAGATGGACCAGTTGATGGACTGGCTGCCGGCCCACCTGCCCGCCAGCGCGCTGGACGGGACCCAGGTGGCCATCGTGCATGGCGACTACCGGCTCGACAACCTGATCTTCCATCCGCAGGAGCCACGCGTGGTCGCGGTACTCGACTGGGAGCTCAGCACCATCGGCCACCCGCTGGCCGACTTCAGCTACCACTGCATGAGCTGGCACATCCAGCCTGGTGTGTTCCGCGGCATCGCCGGGCTCGACCTGGCGGCATTGGGCATCCCGTCAGAACACGACTATGTTCGCCGCTACTGTGACCGCACCGGCCGTGGCTCGCCCGATGCCCTGCTGGCAGACTGGAACTTCTACCTCGCCTACAACCTGTTCCGCCTTGCCGCCATCACCCAGGGCATTGCCAAGCGGGTGGTCGACGGCACAGCCGCCAGCGCCCAGGCGCGTGCCACCGGCGCGGCCACCCGGCCGCTGGCCGAACTGGGCTGGGGCTTTGCCAGCCGGGCCTGAGCGGCGCCGGTCAAAGCCCGATGTCGGGCGACTTGCCAGCGGGCAGTTCGCTGCGCGCCCAGGCGCTGGGCTGGGTGGTCAGGCCGGCGCCGGACCCGTCGCGCCATTCGGCGCCTAGAAGCTTGGCCTCGCGCAGCGCATGCTCGAAGACCGAGAACCACTGCGCCAGGCGCTTGGCGTCGGGGACCGGCATCGTGGTGCGCAGTGTCAGGCGGCCACGGCCGATGCCGAGCACCACCGGCTCGTCGGGCGCCGCCATGTCCAACGTGGCGGCCAACGCGTCATTCAGCGGGCTGTGCAGCCACTGCAGCATCCAGGGCTCGATGTTGCACACCGCACCGTAACGCTCCTTCAAGCGACCCAGCTCCTGCGCAGCAATCTTGGGGAACATCACCAGCCAGCGCATCTCGGCTGGCGTGTCGGTGTCGATGCGGGTTTGCACATCATCGACATAGCGTTCGTAGACCGCTTTTTCCATGGTTTCCATGAGCTGGCGGTTCAACACCATGGCCATCAACTCCTTGGGCAGGTCGAGCGTGGCCATCAGGCGCAACTCCATGCCGTCGATGTAGTCACGCTGCGGCGCACCCCATTCGATGCGCCATTCCTGGTGGCCCAAGCGGCCGTCGATGACGCAGCCGTCGGCGTCGCGCACCCGGCGCCAGCCATGGCCGTGCGCATGCGCCCATTGCCGCAGTACAGCAGAGTCGGGCTGCCTGGACGGCCCGGAGAGCAGCCGGCGCAAGGTCTTCAGCATGGTGTGGCGTGGCGGCAACCGGGCTGTCGCCCTGCAGGGGTTTCGGATCGCCAAAGTGTATGCGTCGGGCACGCCGCACAGCCACCCGCCGGGCCACCGGCAACTGGCAACTGGCTTGCAGCCGGCCCGACCGTGCGAAACCTGTCGAACTTGCGGGCGGCACGCCATGGCGACCCGGCCCGAGGCAGGCCGTGGCGGTGCCACACCACCCATCCTCCTTTGTTGCACTGCTCGACTTCCCTGGGGACGGACTTCACGCGGTGTGCCTGACAATGCCATCACCTGCCGCACCATGCCGCCATGAGCAGTCTCCCGCCTGAACCGTTCCGGTCGACCCCTGCCCCGCCGCCGGCCGGCCCCGGCTGGGAGGCGACCCAGTGGATGGCCCGGCCCAGCCCGGGGCGTGGCAATGCCTTGCCCGCGGGCGCACACCTGGCTGAATTCGAACTGCTGCGGGTGCTGGGCGAAGGTGGGTTCGGCATCGTTTACCTGGCGCACGACCACTCGCTGCAGCGGCGTGTGGCCATCAAGGAGTACATGCCGTCCACGCTGGCCATGCGCTCGGGCCCGCTCGACGTGGTGGTCACCGCAGACAAGCACCAGGCGGTGTTCGACGCCGGCCTGGACAGCTTCATCAACGAAGCCCGCATGCTGGCCCAGTTCGACCACCCGTCGCTGCTGAAGGTTTACCGCTTCTGGCGGGCCAATGGCACGGCCTACATGGTGATGCCGTTCTACGAAGGCAGCACGCTGAAGGACACGCTGCGCCAGATGGGCGCAGCACCTGATGAGCGCTGGCTGATGGCCTTGCTGGCGTCGCTGACCGAAGCGCTGGCGGTGATCCATGCCGGGCACTGCCTGCACCGCGATATCGCCCCCGACAACGTGCTGATGCTGTCCGACAGCGGCCGGCCGCTGCTGCTGGATTTCGGCGCGGCACGTCAGGTGATCGGCGACGCCACGCAGGCGCTCACCGCGATCCTCAAGCCCGGCTATGCGCCGGTGGAGCAGTACGCCGAGGTGCCGTCGCTCAAGCAGGGCCCGTGGACCGATGTCTACGCGTTGTGCGCCTTGGTCTACGCCGCAGTGATGGGTGCCAAGCCGCCGGTGTCGGTGGGGCGCACTGTTTCCGACAGCTGCGTGCCGCTGGTGCAGGCGGCGGCGGGGCGCTACTCCCGGTGTTTTTTGCAGGCCATCGACGCCGGCCTGAGCGTGCGGCCCGACGGCCGGCCGCAATCGGTGCAGGCATTCCGCCAGGCACTGGGGCTGGACGACGCGCCCGCCAGCGCAGTGCCGAAGGCGGCGCCGCCGACACCCGCGCCGCAGGCACGCCCGGCCGCTGCACCCGCAGCCACACCGCTGTCGGCGGCCCAGCCGCTGTCCATGCCCCAGGCCGGCGGCACCGCGCGGCCGCTGTGGCTGGGTGGCCTGGGGCTGGCCGTGGTGGTGCTGGCAGGCGCAGCGTTCTGGGCCGGCCTGCGCCAACAGCCGGCGCCGCCAGCATCGGTGCAGACGGCAGCCAGGCCAGCAGCGACGCCGGCTCCCGATGCCGCTGCGCCCGCAGGCGCAGCCAGGCCGGTGGCGTTTTCGATCCAGGGCGAGTTCGGCCGATTGATGCAGGCCCGCAGCGCCGATATCGACGTGCGTGCCACATCCAACGCGGCGCGCCTGCGCATCGGCAAGGACCGGCTGGGTTTCAAGGTGACGTCGTCACGCGACGGCCATGTCTACGTGCTGGTGGGCGGACCGGATGGCTCGCTGCTGCTGCTCTACCCCAACACCATGGCCCCCGACAGCCGCATCCGCGCCGGCCAGACCCTGGCGCTGCCACAGCCCAGCTGGCCGCTCGACACCGCCGAGCCGGCCGGGCCAGAGCGTTTCGCAGTGATCGTGTCGGAGCACCCGCGCGATTTTTCGCACCTCAGCCAGGAGCGGGTGGCCTGGTTCCTGAACCTGCCCACCGGCCCAGCCGGCAGCGCACTGGCCAGCGGCCATGGCGGGCCCGGGTCGGTGGTGGCAGGCAAGGCGCGGTGCAGCACCGTAGGCTGCGACCGCTATGGAGCCGCGCTGTTTTCGGTCGACGTGGTGAACTGACACTGCGTCCTGACGCCGCCCATGCGCCGGCCTTGCACGAACTGATCAAAAAAAAACCGCACAATAAAAAAGCCGCCCGAGGGCGGCTTTTTCACATCGGCTGGAAACCGATTACTTGCTGGCAGCAGCAGCAGCGGCGCCAGCGGCGGCCGACGCAGCAGCGTCCACAGCAGTGACAGCCGATGCAGAGCTGTCAGCCACGGCGGAGGCAGCAGCGTCCACTGCCGAAGCGGCTTCGGCCATCGGTGCGGGGGCGGCGACGGGGGCTGCCATTGGGGGCTCTTCCTTCTTGCCGCAGGCGGTCAGGGCAGCGGCAGCAATCAGGGCGGCCAGCAGGAGCGACTTGTTCATTTGTATCCTCAGGAGAGAGTGTTGATCAACATTTGCAAATAAAAACAGGATCCGACGCAATCAGCGGAGCCGAGTGTTCAGAAACCAGATTCAGAAAGCTCAGGCGCATCTGAAACTAGCCAATAATTATAGCAAACATAGGGAAGCCACCTATAAACCCAGCGTGGTCGCAGGCCAGGCGGGCTCGCAGCGTTGTAAAAAGTCTGCAACCTGCGCCTCGATGGCGCGTGCGTGCACCGCATCGGTGAAACAGCGCATGCGCCAGTCCGGTGCGTCCTGCCACTGCAGCCACAACGGGGTGGCCAACAGACCACGCAAGGCCGGAGGCAGACCGCCTTCGCTGGGCGCCCAGGCTTCGATGGCATGTGTCCAGTCACGCCGCCATCGGGCCAGGCGCGGATGGCGGCGCGCGGTGGCATCGAAGTGTTCGCCGGCGATGCGCAGCTGCCGCCCCCCCTGGCGCAACCAGGCCGACAGCGCCGCCAGCACCGCCGGCTCATCCAGTGGCCAATCGGCAAAATCAGGGTCGGCCAACCACAGTACACGCGTGCCGGCCAGCGGCACCGCGCCGGCTGCCGCAGCGGGCGCGAGGCCCAACAACGCCTGGCGCAACAGGTCGGTGCAGATCAGCCGGCCCTGGTGCAAGCCCGCCGGGGGCCAGGGTGGTGGTCGTGGCGGTGACGGGGGTGGCGGTGGCGACGGTGGGGGTGGCGGCGGTGGCGGTGGCGGTGGCATGGGTTGCGTCAGGGTTCGGGCTGCACCCAGCCGGCGTCGGCCCAGTCGTCGAGCAGGCCACGTGCTTCGGCGCTCAGACGGGCCATGTCGGCCGCTGCCAGGCGGCGTTGGTCGGCGAACTGGCGCATCAGCTGCGCGTCCCGTCCGCTGGCGCGGAATGCCTCGCCGTTGATGAACACATGCACATCGTCATAGGCCATGCGGCTGCGCCGGTCGAGCATGGCACCGCAGCCAGGCGGCAGCGGCGCGCCTGCATCGAACCAGACCTGCGGCTTGGGCTCGGTCATCAGCCCACCCAGCGCGCGGTCGAGTGCCTGGGGGTCTTGCAGCGCGCGCTGCACCGCCGCCTGGGCAAACTGGCGCAGGCTGTCGGGCAGGCGGCCTGGTGTGGCGGTGGCGGCCTGACGAGCATCGTGGTAGCTGCGCGCGCCACCCCGCCCGGTGCGCCCCGTGGCATCGGCGGCGGGCTCCAGTTCGTCGGCGATCTGGTGCAGCAGTTCCTGCGCCAGCGCGGTCTCGCTGGCCGCCCTGAAACCGACCGAGCAGGTCATGCATTCGCCCTCGGCCACACCGTCGTGGCCCCACAGCGGCGGCAGGTAGAGCATGTCGCCAGGCTCCAGCAGCCATTCCTCGGTGGGCTGGAAGTTGGCCAGGATGCGCACCGGCAGGCCCGGCTTCAAGCTGCGGTCGGCCACCGGACCGATGCGCCAGCGCCGCCGTCCGTGCACCTGCAGCAGGAACACGTCGTAGCTGTCGAGGTGCGGGCCGACACCGCCGCCATCGGTGGCATAGGACACCATCAGGTCGTCGAGGCAGGCCTCGGGCACGAAGCGAAACGCCTGCAACATGGTGTGTGCCGGCTGGCAGTGCAGATCCAGCCCTTGCACCAGCAGGGTCCAGTGCGGCTTCTTGACCGGCGGCAGCGCGCGCCGGCTGAACGGGCCGTGGCGCAGCTTCCAGCCGCCGTCAAAGGCAGTGAGCAGGCGCGACTCCACGCCTTCGGCGCCGGCCAGGGCGAACAGCGCGCTGCGGTCGATGGGCGGCTGCACACCGGGCCAGGCCTGGCGCACCAGCAACGGCTTCTTCTGCCAGTGGCGGCGCATGAACCGGGCGGGCGACAGGCCGCCCAGCAACGGGGTGGGAAGAGTGACATCCATGGGCCGGGATTGTCGCTGCGGGCCCGCCCTGCCCGCCTGGCGCCCACCGGCCTTGTGCGATCATTCTCCGATGTTGATCACCTCTCCCTGCGTTGTCAGCCTGACCTGGACGTTGGCCGACGCCCAAGGCGTGACGCTGGACGAATTGACCGATCCGGTGGAGTTCTTCTTTGGCGGCGATGACCTGCTGGCCAAGCTGGAAGACGCCCTGCTGGGCCAGACCGCCGGCTTCAGCTGCGACCTGCACCTGGAGCCCGAGCATGGCTTCGGTGACTACGACCCGGCGCTGGTCTGCTTCGAGGCGCGCAGCGTCTTCCCCGAGCACATCGAGGAAGGCATGCAATTCGACGGCCTGCCCGAGGGCGCCGTCAGCCAGGACATGCCGCCAGCGCTGATCTACACCGTCACCGAGGTGTATCCCGAGCATGTGGTGCTCGACGGCAACCATCCGCTGGCCGGCCTGGCCTTGCGCCTGGCGGTGCAGGTGCAGGCGGTGCGCGAGGCCACCGACGACGAAGTCGCGTCGAAATCGGTCGATGACGGCGCGGTCAGCATCCTGTCGACGGCAGCGCCGTCACGCCACCTGCACTGACCAGCTGCACCCACCGGCTGCGCTGACGACCTGCGTTGGCGACCTGCGCTGACCGTGCGGCGGCCGCTCAGCTGCGGCCGGTGGAGCCGAAGCCGCCGCCACCCCGCTGCGATGTGTCGAAGGTGTCGACCACCCGGAACGCCGCCTGCACCACCGGCACGATTACCATCTGTGCGATGCGCTCGAACGGCTGCACGGTGAAGGCGGTGGCGGCGCGGTTCCAGCAGCTGACCATCAGCGCACCCTGGTAGTCGCTGTCGATCAGACCCACCAGGTTGCCCAGCACGATGCCGTGCTTGTGGCCCAGGCCCGAGCGCGGCAAGATCATCGCGGCCAGGCCGGGGTCGGCGATGTGCACCGCCAGGCCGGTGGGGATCAGCACCGTCTGGCCGGGCTCGATGACCAGCGGTGCGTCCATGCAGGCGCGCAGGTCGAGCCCGGCACTGCCCGGGGTGGCATAGGCCGGCAGGTGCGCGGCCATGCGCGCATCCAGGATCTTCAGGTCGATGGGGGTCATGCGGCGGGTCGTGTCACCGCCGCCAGGCGCTGGGCGATCTCGGCCACCAGGGCGCGGGCCAAAGTCAGCTTGTCGGCCGTCGGCAGGGCACGCTCGCCATCGGCATCGACCAGCAGCAGGGTGTTGTCGTCGCGGCCGAAAGTGGCCGGTCCCAGGTTGCCGACGATCAGCGGCACACCCTTGCGCAGACGTTTTTCGCGCGCATGGCGGGCCAGATCGTGGCTTTCGGCTGCAAAACCGACGCACCAGGGGCCGCCGGGCAGGCGCGCCACCGCAGCCAGGATGTCGGGGTTCTCGGTGAAGCCGATGGCCGGCACCTGGCCGGAACCGTCTTTCTTGATCTTCTCGCCCGCCACCGCAACCGGCCGCCAGTCAGCCACCGCTGCAGTGGCCACGAACACACCGTACTGGGCCGCCAGCGGCAGCACGGCGTCGTGCATCTGCTGCGCGCTCTGCACGTCGATGCGGCGCACACCACGCGGCGTGGGCAGGTGCACCGGGCCGGCCACCAGGGTCACCTCGGCACCGGCCTCGTGCGCGGCGCGGGCGATGGCAAAACCCATCTTGCCGGAGCTGAGGTTGGTGATGCCCCGCACCGGGTCGATCGCCTCGTAGGTCGGCCCGGCAGTGACCAGCACCCGCCGGCCGGCCAGCAGCTTGGGCTGGAAGAAGGCGATCAGGTCATCACACAGCGCGGCGGCCTCGAGCATGCGGCCGTCACCAGTCTCGCCGCAGGCCTGGCTGCCGTTGCCCGGGCCCAGCAGCAGGGCGCCGTCGGCCACCACCTGGGCGCAGTTGCGGCGGGTGGCCGGGTGGTCCCACATCTCGCGGTTCATCGCCGGGGCCAGCAGCAGCGGGCAACCGGCAATGGGCCGGGCCAGGCACAGCAGGGCCAGCAGGTCGTTCGCCCGGCCCTGGGCCAACTGGGCGATGAAGTCGGCCGAGGCCGGCGCCACCCGGATGGCGTCGGCCTCACGGCTCAGGTTGATGTGCGCCATGTTGTTGGGTTCACGCGCATCCCACTGGCTCAGTACCACCGGCTGGCCCGACAGCGCCTGCATCGTCACCGGGGTGATGAACTGGCAGGCGGCCTCGGTCATCACCACCTGCACGCTGGCGCCGGCCTGGGTCAGGGCACGCACCAGCTCGGCGCTCTTGAAGCAGGCGATGCCGCCGGACAGGCCCAGCACGATGTGGCGGCCGCCCAGCGGCGATACGGAATGGGGGACGGGGATCGACATGGCGGGCAATGTAAGCGGCAGCGGCGGGTCAAGTGTTCAGGCGCTCAGGCGCCGTGGCATTTCTTGTACTTCTTGCCGCTGCCGCAGGGGCAGGGGTCATTGCGGCCGGGGGTGGGCGCGACACGGCGTGTCTCGGGCTTGGGCGCATGGTCCAGCCACAGCAAGCGCAGATCTTGCACCGCAAAACAGGCGTCGTCGATCAGCTGGTCCCGTTCCATCACTTCGCCCGGGTAGTGCACCGCCAGGTGCTCGGCCAGGTCGGCCTGGTTCAACATCAGCGCGATCACCCGGCTGAAGCAATCGTCGTACCAGCGGCCTTCTTCGGTGTCGATGTCGAGCTCGGGCCAATCGTCGGCAAAGGCTTCGGTGGCGTCGACAAAGCCTTCGGCCCAGAGCGCGCCGGTCAGCAGCAGATCGGGCGCCTCCTCGGCCGTCATGTGGCCGGCGGCCACCATTTCGGCCCGCGCGGCGTTGTCGTACTGGATCATCAGCGGCGCCAGGCGCACCGCCTCGGGGTCGTCCAGCATCGCATCCACATCCAGCTGGCTGGCGATGACATTCCAGCGCGCCACCAGCGGCTCCATCGCCTGGTGCACCGCGTCCGGGTCGGCAAAGGCGCGGTCGAAGGCATCGCCGAAGATCGCCGGCAGCCATTCAGACGGCACGATCACCCGCCGGCTGGCCAGCAGCGCACTGAAGTAACCGTCGACCCATTCCAGCGACACATCGGCGCCGAAGCTGGCCAGGCGCGCACACACCTGCTCCAGCGCGGCGATGTCGGCTTCACTGCTGTTGCGGGCGACGCGGATCATTGGAGGATCTCCGTGCTGCGCACTGCGATGCGGGGCTCTTCTGGCGGCCGGGCGGGGCTCATGGCACGGCCTGCGGGCTGCGCAGGGCATCCCAGCGCGGCGGGTTCGGGTGCATGCGTGCCATCGAAAACACATCGACAAACTGGCCATCACGCAGGGCATAACCCAGGTGGCGGCCTTCCTGCACGAAGCCGTGGCGCGCATAGAGCCGGACGGCGTGGTCGTTGTCGACGAACACCGTCAGCTCGGTGCGCAGCACCTGGCCCCAGCGGTCGGCCCAATCACACAGCGCGGCCATCAGCGCCTGGCCGACGCCCTGGCGCTGCATGTCGGGATGCACGCCGATGCCCAGGTTCATCACATGCCGGCGGCGCAGCGCCGCGCTGGACGGGTGCAGGCCGGCGATGCCCACCACCTGTGGCTGGCCGCGGCTGTCTGGCAGCTCGGCCACCAGCATCAGATCCGGCTTGCCCAGGGCCAGGGTGTCGGTCAGGCGGGCCAGCCACAGCGCCTCGCTGGTGTAGGGCAGTTGCAGGGTGCCTTGCACCACCTCGGGGTGGCCCATCACGCGGGCAAAGGCGACAGCGTCGCTGACGACAGCGCGGCGGATGTGGATGGCTCGTGACGACATGGTCAGCCTGGGCGAGTGTGGTGGCAGACAATGTAGCCGTTGATCACCCGCCGGAACCATCTGCCATGCCCTCCAAGAAGTTCGAACTGGTGCGCCTGCTCGAAAGCAAGCTCGACAACCAGCGCAAGGCCGCCGGCAGCACCGGCCGCTTTGCGCAAACGGCCGCCGCCCCGCCCGACCGCAAGACCCAGCGCAAGCTGGATTCCGCTGCCGGACTGGTGCCGTTTGCCTGCAAGCTGCCGGCACCGCTGGCAGCCACGTTGCGCGAGCGTGCTGCTGTGCATGCCGGTGGCATGAACGGCCTGGTGGCCGAGCTGCTGGCGCGCGGGCTGGGCTGACCACCCAGCCGCGCCTCAGCGCTTCAGACCCGTTCGCCGACCCAGCCAGCCACACCGGCCAGCGCCTCGGCCAGGCGCGACGGGTCGGTGCCGCCTGCCATGGCCAGGTCGGCCTTGCCGCCGCCCTTGCCGCCCACCTGCTGGGCGACAAAGTTCACCAGGTCGCCCGCCTTGATCTTGGCGGCAGGATTTGCCAGCACATCGGCAGTCACGCCGGCGGCCAGCTGCACCTTGCCACCGTCGACCGCCGCCAGCACGATGGCGGCGGTCTTGAGCTTGTCCTTGAGCTTGTCGAGCGTGTCGCGCAGGGTCTTGGCATCGGCCCCCTGCAGCGTGGCGGCCAGCACCTTGATGCCGTGCACATCCACCGCCTGGGCCAGCAGCTCGTCGCCCTGGGCGCTGGCCAGTTTGCCTTTGAGCGCGGCGACCTCTTTTTCCAGCGCGCGCACC
>JBBRJU010000033.1:0-10737 GCA_038218895.1 Burkholderiales bacterium | reverse complement strand
AGCAGGAAGATGTCGAAGGTGGCGAAGAACGATTGCATGTCAGTGGCGCCCGGCCGCCCGAAGCCGCTGACGCGCCCCCGCTGGGGGCAGCGAACGCAGTGAGCGTGGGGGCATTTTCATTTCAAATCCCCAGGTAAGCCTTGCGCACGTCGTCGTTGGCCAGCATCTCGGCGGAGCTGCCACTGGCGCGCATCTTTCCGGTTTCCATCAGGTAGGCGCGGTCGACCACACCGAGCACCTGCTTGACGTTCTGCTCGACGATCAGCACCGTGTAGCCCTGGGCACGGATCTTCTGGATCAGACTGAAGATCGATTGCACGATGACCGGCGCAAGCCCAGCGGATGGTTCGTCCAGCAGCAGCAGGCGCGGCCCGCTCATCAGTGCGCGGCCAATGGCGCACATCTGCTGCTCTCCGCCCGACATGGTGCCGGCCAGTTGCGAGCGCCGTTCCTGCATGCGCGGGAACAGCGAATAGACAAAATCCAGGCGTGACGCCAACTGGCTGCGCGCCGCCGGGAGGTAGGCGCCGATGCGCAGGTTGTCCTCGACGCTGAGTTGCGGAAACAACCTGCGCCCTTCGGGTACCTGCGCGATGCCGAGGCCGATGACGTCCCAGGCCGGCATCGCGTCGTAGCGCCGTCCGTCCATCAGCAGTTCGCCCTTGCTGTTGCCGAGAAGGCGCGAAATCACACGCAGCAGGGTGGTCTTGCCCGCTCCGTTGGGGCCGATCACGGCCACGGCTTCGCCGGCCCGCACTTCCAGATCAACATCAAAGAGCGCCTGGAAACTGCCATAGCCGGCGCTGACCTTGCGCAGCTCGAGCATCTTGTCGCCGAGCTCGACTGCGGTCTGCGCCACTTGCGGCATTTGCGCCACGGCGGTGTTCATGACGCCGCACCTTGCTGCTGCCCCAGATCCTGGGCCTGCACCTGCTCCTGCACCTGCGTGGCGTCGGTACCCAGATAGACCTCGATGACTTGCGGGTGGTTCGCCACTTCGGAAGGGCTGCCCTGCGCGATCACTTCGCCGTGGTCGAGCACAATACAACGGTCGACCACACGCATCAGCACCCCCATGATGTGTTCGACCCAGATGATGGTGACCCCGCGCTCGCGCCGGATGCGCGACAGCATGTCGGCGGCCTGTTCCATTTCCTGCTCGTCCAGGCCACCCAGGCTTTCGTCAGCCAACAGCAGCTGTGGCTGCGTCGCCAGCGCACGCGCCATCTCCAGCTTCTTCAGCCCGGCCGCCCCCAGGCCATCGACCAGGGCGGTGCCGGTGGTGGGCAGGCCCACCAGTTCTAGCGCATCGCCGGCCTGGCGTTGCGCTTCAGCTGGGCTCAAGCGACGCCTGGAGCCGTAAAACGCCGCCAGGCTGGCGTTCTCCAGGATCGACAACTTGCGAAAGGGCCGCGGGATCTGGAAGGTGCGCGCCACGCCGGCGCGGCACACTTGGTTGGGCATGCTGCCGCCGATTTCCTTGCCGTCCAGGCGGATCGACCCTTCGCTCGGCGCGAGTGCACCGGAGATCAAGTTGAAGGTCGTGCTCTTGCCCGAGCCATTCGGGCCGATCAGGCCAAGGATCTCACCCTTGTCGAGCGAGAACGACACGTGATGGACAGCCGTGAACCCACCGAAGCGTTTGCTCAGGTCACGAACCGACAACAGCAGGTTGTCCATCACGCAGCAGCCGTGGATCAGGGCGCGTAGGCTTGGCCCTTGGGCAGTGGCAGGACGGGATCCTTGGTCTTGATCGCCGCGGGCCAGACCACGGCGGTGTCGTTGCCGATGTATTGCATCACGGCCGGCGAGGACCGTTCGTTTTGCCCGGCCATCTTCGAGCCCGGCGGGTAGAACTTGACGCCATAGCCCTGAATGGTGCCGCCGGCCGGAATGTCGGTTTCCAGCGCGGCCTTGCGCAGCGCTTCGGCATCGATGCCACCGTACTTCTTGATGGCACGCGGCAGCACGTCGTTGAGAAAGATCCAGGTCTGGTTGAAGCCCATGGAGACATGGGTCGGCACCTGGTCGGCCTTGGTCTCGGCCTTGTAGCGCTTGATCATCTCTTGCGTCAGGTCACCCAGGCCCGCAGCCAACGTCTTGGGATCGAGCAGTTGTGCGGCCACCGGATCGACGTTGAAGATGAAATTGGCATCTTTGCCGAAGGTGGCAAACAGCTTGTCGAACTGACCATACCCCGCACCGTGTCCGATCAGCGCCGACCACTTGAGGTTCTGCTCCTTCGCCTGGCGCAGGAACAGCGTGATGTCGGGGTTGTAGCCGGTGTGCAGGATGACGTCCGGCCGCGCGCGGCGCAATTTGGTGACCAGCGGTGACAGGTCTGGCGCCGTGGCTGCATAACCTTCCTTGAGCACCACCTGGATGCCGTACTCCTTGCAGGCCGATTCGTTGCCCGAGGCGACGCCGGCGCCGTAGGGGCCGTCTTCATAAATGATCGCCACCTTCAGGTCCTTGGGGTCCTTGCCCAGGCGTGCCTTGGACTGCTCTTTCAGGAAGGTGCAAGATGCCGCGCCGAACTGGTCGGAATGCACCTGCGGGCGGAACACGTAGGAAAAATTCTTGTCCTTCATCACCGCCGAGGCGACGCACACGTTCAGCCAAAGGAAATGCTTGGCGGCGTCCACTTTCTGCGCCATCGGCACGCATTGTGCGCTGGAGAACAGGCCCATCAGCAGGTCCACTTTCTCCTGGTTCAACAGCCGTTCCGACTCATTGATCGAGACATCGACCTTGCTCTGCGCGTCGGCATAGATCGGCTTGATCTTGTAGCCCGCCACGCCGCCCTTTTCGTTGACCATGTCGATGGCGTACTTGGTGCCAAGGTTGGAGGCCACCGAACCTCCGGCGGCCAGCGGGCCGGTCACGTCGAAGATGACGCCGATCTTGATTTCCTTGTCCTGCGCAGTCGCAGAAGAAAAGGCGAACGCAAGTGCGGCGACGGCCAACCATGACTTCAGCATGATGTCTCCTCTTCTCGATGCGGCTCGCAATGCGTGCCGATTTTGCGGACGGCGGCTGCTGGTGCGAACTTCAATCCTATTTCATGTCGGACAGACTGCAACCCGCCGAGGATGTCTGCAACACGGGTGATTACCCGCAGTGGGCGTCGATGGCGTTATTTCGCCGGCAATGCCGGGCGACATGCTGTACCGTGTCAGTGTGTCGGTCGAAAGCACAGGCCGATCAACACGGCCAACGCGGCAGCACTGTCAACCGGCCGATCGCACTGAAACGCAACGGTCCCCCGCGTGGGTTGAAGCCGGCGCTGTCGGTGAACATCGACATCGATCCGTTGTTCGAGGTCGTCCGACACCATGTCAAGCTGACATATCAGGCGACGAGGCCAGTCTCGCCTCGACCATCAGGGCTGACGGCCAAGGTGGGCGGCCCACTGGAGGCGCACTGCCTGGCCACGCTGCACATGCTGGGGCAAAAGCCGGGCATGCTGGACGCCATCTTCTTCAAAGCCCGGAACAAGATCCAAGACCCGGCCAAGCTGTCGCGCCTGGTGCATCTGATCGACGCCGAACGCTGGATCAACCTGGACACGGCAATGAAATCGTGCCGGGCACACGCCGCATGTGCCTGATGAACGCCACTCGATGTGCTGCAGCAGTAGATCATCGTGTACCTGGAAGCCGCCTTGGCGTCGCTCCGGCACCTTGCTGCGGGATTGCGCAGCCGGTGAGCCAGCGGCCAGCCGCGCGCGCGGCGTAGCGGCAGCGGCTCAGCCCACCGCCACCACCACCTCTTGAAAGCCCACCCTGGCGCTGCCCACACGCACGGTCAGCGTGCCGCTGCCAGCCACCACCAGGGTGATGAAGCGCGCATGGCCATTGCCGCGGGTCCAGGGTGAAAACACGCTGGGCCCGCCATACAGGCCGCCGCCCCAGCCTTCCAGGTGGCCGATCTCCAGCACCGCCTGGCCGGGGGCCAGCACCGCCACGCCGTCGGCCTGCATCGTCAGGCGCAGCGGCTCCACATGCGGCAGGTCCTTGGCCGACGGCATGCCGCAGCTGCCCAGGTAGCCGTGGTTGGCAATGCGCAGCTCGATGCGGCTGGTGTCGCCGCTGCGGGTCTGGCCGACGACGCTGGTGCTGATGCGCGGCAGCAGCGCAGCCACGCGCAGAAAAGCCGCGCTCTGGGTCTGGCAGGTGGCGCCAAGCCGCTCGTAGGGCGGGTTCCAGATGCCGACGCGGGGGTCGAAACCGGCGACCTCCACCGCGCCCAGCTGCGGGTGCTGCAGCGGCCTCCAGGTGCCGAAGATGCGCCCACTGTTGTGCTGGCGGTCGAATGCGGCCAGCGCGCGCATGTCGGCCCGGGTGAACTTGCTGTAGTGGTCGACAAACGGCTTCTTTCGGGCGATGCCCAACTGCTGGAACAAGTCCCACAGCTCGACCACATAAGCCAGCGCGCCACGCTGGTGGTAGGCAAAGTCCATCAGGTCGCCGTGCAGCGGCTTGTCAGGCTCGTAGAGGAATTCGTGGAAGCCGCTGACGCTGGCATAGCCGGTGTGCGCGGTCATCCAGGCTTCCACCTGCTCGTAGATGCCCAGGTCGCCGGGGTGCATCTTGCTGTCGGGCTTGTCGCCCAGCGGGCGGATCAGCACACCCCCAAAGGTGTGCAGGTTCAGCCACAGCATGATGTTGGGGTGGCGGGTGGCGAAGTCCAGCACCGCGCGGGTTTCCGGTGCGCTGCCGGGGTAGTGGCCGGCACCGGCCTGCTGCGGCTCGGGCGCCCAGTGGTAGGAGAAGTTGCGGTTGAAGTCGTACAAATTGTCCGACAGGTAATGCGCGTCGGGGATGGTGCGGCCGTCGAAGTTGGCGATGCGGCCTTCCGGGTACAGGCGGTAGAACGGCCCGCTGTCTTCGGGCAGGCGCGCCACCAGCACGGCAGGGCGCACCGGCTGGCCGTCGTCGCCGGGCAGTTCCACCAGCTCGCCGTCGGGGTCGACACGCCGCATCGTCAGCGCCATGCCGTCGCCGTCGATGTCTTCGGTCACCCAATGGGCATGGTGGCGGTGCACCCGGTCGTCGACCGGGCTGCTGCGCACATAACGCCCACGCTGCAGCACCTCTTCGGCGCCGTCGGGCGACATCCGCGGCAGCACATAGAACAGCGTCTCGCGGATGGCCTGGGCCATGTGCGGCGGCAGCGGCTGGCCGCCGGCGGCGTCGGCCCCGGCATGGATGGCCAGCACGTCTTCGGCAATCGCCAGGGCCACGCTGGTGCCGCACAGCTCGCTGGCATGCATGTTGCCGTCGACCCACACCGCCGGGCCGCCGCGCCCGGGGTGGCGGCCGATCGTCAGCAGCGGGATGTCACGCCCGCCGGCGCTCTGCCCCAGGCTGCTGACGTGGGCGATGCCAGGGTGCTGCTGCACCCAGGCGGCGAGCTGGGCGGTGAGTTGGGCGTGGTCGATGTAGTTGTGGCGGAACATGGCGGGCCCGTTGGGGTGTTGAAGTGTCTGGGTGATTGGCTGTTGGGGCCGAGATGTTGCCTCATCACCGGCGGCACGGGCGCAGAGCGCAGGGCACACTCAGGCGCAGTACCGCCACACCGACCCGCCCTGCCCATGCCCGCCAATCTTCGCCGCCGTACCCTGGCCACCCTGCTGCTACCGCTGCTGCTGGCCGCCTGTGCCACGCCGCCCCAGCCCAAGCCACCCGCCCGCGCGCCGCTGCAGCTGACCATCCTGCACACCAACGACCACCACGGCCGCTTCTGGCCCAACAGCGACGGCGAATACGGCCTGGCCGCGCGCAAGACGGTGATCGACCGCATCCGCGCCGAGGTGGCGGCGGCTGGCGGCCACGTGCTGCTGCTCGACGGCGGTGACGTGAACACCGGCGTGCCCGAAAGCGACCTGCTCGACGCCGAGCCCGACTTCAAGGGCATGGTGCTGCTGGGCTACGACGCCATGGCAGTGGGCAACCATGAATTCGACAAACCGCCCGCAGTGCTGGCCAGGCAGCAGCAGTGGGCCAGCTTTCCACTGCTGTCGGCCAACATCTACCAAGGTGAACAGCGCCTGTTCGAGCCGTTTCGCATCTTCGAGCGCGGCGGCTACAAGATCGCGGTCATGGGCCTGACCACCAATGACACTGCCAAGCTGGTGCTGCCCGACAACGTGCGCGGCCTGACCTTCCGCAAGCCGGCCGAAGAAGCCGCACAGCTGGTGCCGCAGTTGCGCACCCAGGCCGACATGGTGATCGCCGCCACCCACATGGGCCACTTCCCCGACGGCCGCCATGGCATCAACGCGCCGGGCGATGTGGAAATGGCACGCGCAGTGAAGGGGCTGGACCTGATCGTCGGCGGCCACAGCCAGAACCCGGTGTGCATGCTGAGCGAACACCAGCGCAACGAGGCCTACCGCCCCGGCCAGCCCTGCGCGCCTGACCGCCAGAACGGCACCTGGATCGTGCAGGCGCATGAATGGGGCAAGTACGTCGGCCGCGCCGACTTTGTCATCGACGCCGGCAAGGTGGCGCTGCAGACCTACCAGTTGGTGCCCATCAACCTGAAAGAGCGCCGCGCCGACGGCAGCAAGGCGCTGGTGGGCGAGCCGATCGCTGAAGACGCCGCCGTGCGCAGCATGCTGCTGCCGTTCCAGGAAGTGGGCCAGGCCCGGTTGCTGGTGCCTGTGGGCCAGGCCGACGGCGCGTTCGATGGCGACCGGGTGCGGGTGCGCAGCCAGCCCACCACGCTGGGTACGCTGATCGCCCGGGCAATGCGCGAGCGCACTGGCGCCGACCTGGCCGTGATCAACGGCGGCGGCGTGCGTGATTCACTGCCCGCCGGTCAGATCACCTACCGCGATGTACTGAAGGCGCAGCCCTTTGCCAACACCGTGGGCGTGCTCACGCTGACCGGCGCCGAGCTGCTGGACTGGCTGGGCGCTGCCGCCAAGATGAGCCCTGGCTCCGGCGGCTACCCGCAGACCGCCGGCCTGCAATGGCAGGTGGCCGACGGCCGGGTGCTGCAAGCACGGGTGGGCGGCCAGCCGATCGACACCGCGCGCCGTTACACGCTGGCGATCAACAACTTCACCGCCATCGGCGGCGACGGCTACCCGGTGATGGCCAGCCACCCCGGCTACGTGAACTCAGGCTTGAATGACGCTGAAGTGCTGCGCGCCTACATCGCCGCGCGCAGCCCGCTGAAGCTGGCCGACTACGCGCCAGATGGGCGATAGGCTGGTGCGCTGCGCTTCGTCTCGCCGCTGTAAAGCCGGCGTTGCGGCGGTTGTGAAACAAGCGGTTCAAACGCCAGGGCTGACCCTGTTGCCTGACCTGGCGCCTGGCCTCGTCCGCTAGCATCTGCAGCGTTCACCCATTCGGGTGCCGATGCTGGGGACCCGATGGAGCCGATCATGATCGCGCTGGCGTTTGCCGCCGGCTTTGCAGCGCAGGGCGTGAAGCTGCCGCCATTGATCGGCTTCCTCGCCGCCGGTTTTGTGCTCAACGCGCTGGGTTTCGAGCGCACGGCGGCGCTCGACACGATCGCCAATCTGGGCGTCACGCTGCTGCTGTTCACCATCGGGCTGAAGCTCGACATCAAGACGCTGCTACGCGGCGAGGTCTGGGGCTCGGCCACGCTGCACATCATCGGCTCGACCCTGCTGCTGGCGGGCGTGCTGTTCGTGCTGAAGTCTGCCGGCTTGGCCCTGGCTGCCGATCTCGGGTGGACGGCGATGGTGCTGCTGGGCTTCGCGCTGAGCTTTTCGAGCACGGTGTTTGCGGTCAAGGTGCTCGAAGACCGCAGCGAACTCAATTCACTCTACGGCCGCATCGCCATCGGCATCCTGGTAATGCAGGACGTGTTCGCGGTCATCTTTCTCACTGCGTCCGCCGGCAGCCTGCCCAGCCCCTGGGCACTGGGGCTGATCGTGCTGTGGCCTGCAGCCAAGCTGATGCAGAGGATGCTCGACCGCGTGGGCCATGGCGACTTGCAAGTGCTGTACGGCGCCTTCCTGTCGCTGGTGGTCGGCTACAGCCTGTTCGAGGCAGTGGGCGTCAAGGGTGACCTGGGCGCGCTGATCGTCGGCATGCTGCTGGCGTCGCACCCGGCCACGGCCGGGCTGGCGAAGTCGCTGTTTCACTTGAAGGAGCTGTTTCTGGTCGGCTTCTTCCTCAGCGTGGGCCTGGGCGCGCTGCCCGACCTGTCGATGGTGGTGATGGCCGTGCTGCTGCTGCTGGTGCTGCCGCTGAAGAGTGGTCTGTACCTGCTGGTGCTGATGCGCTTTCGGCTGCGCACGCGCACCGGTGTGCTGGCGACGCTGGCGCTGGCCAACTATTCCGAGTTCGGCCTCATCGTCGCTGCCATCGCCGCCACCGGCGGCTGGCTGTCGGCCGAGTGGCTGGTCGTGATCTCGCTGGCGCTGGCCGGCAGCTTCGTGCTGGCCGCCCCGCTGAATGCCGCCAGCGAGCGCATCTACCAGCGCTTCAAGCAACCGCTGCTGCGGCTGGAAGCACCCAGCCTGCTGGCCGCCGACCGGCCCATTGCCCTGGGCGCCGTGGACGCGGTGGTGCTGGGCATGGGGCGCATCGGCGGCGGCGCCTACCAGCGGCTGGTCGACCACCACGACATGCACGTGCTGGGGGTGGACAACGACCCCGAAACGCTGCAGGTGCATCAGGCCGCTGGCCGCCAGGTGATCGAAGGCGATGCGGTGGATTCCGATTTCTGGGACAAGCTGGTGATCTGCGCGTCCCTGAAGCTGGTGCTGCTGGCGATGCCGTCACACGCCGGCAATGTGCATGCGCTCTCGCAGTTGACGCACCGGGCGAAACCGGGCCCATCCACAGGCCGGTTTGCGGGCCACATCGTTGCGATCGTGAAGTACGCCGACGAGGTCGCGCTGCTGCGCAGCCTGGGCGCCGACGCGGTGTTCCTCGTCGACGCCGAGGCCGGCATCGCGCTGGCCGACGATGCGGTGGCCAGTTGGCTGGGCAAACAGGGCCAGGCCGCCGGTCGGGCCAGTGGCTGAGGCGGCGAGGGCGGCAGACCAGCCGGCACGTCGGGGCCGCAGCCTGGGCCGCTACCATCGCTGCAAGCCCTGCTGCTGCCACACACCACCATGACCGATGCCACTGCCGATGCCACCGCCGCTGCCACGGCCGACGCGTCCGCCGATGCCCGCATCACCCTGGCCTGCCTGGACCTGACCAGCCTGAACGACAGCGACGATGCCGCCGCCATCAGTCGGCTGTGCGCGCAAGCCGCCGGCCCGGCGGGCATTCCGGCCGCGCTGTGCGTGTGGCCGCGCTTCGTGGCCCAGGCCAGGGCCGACGCACCGGCCGGCGTGCGGGTGGCGGCGGTGGCCAACTTTCCCGCCGGCGGGCTGGATGTGGCGGCTGCAGTGGCCGATGTGCAGGCCATCCTCGCTGCCGGTGGCGATGAAATCGACCTGGTGCTGCCCTGGCACGCCTTGCAAGCCGGTGACGCGGTGGGCGCCGCCACCCTGGTGCGGGCGGTGCGCGCCGCCTGCGCTGGCCACACGCTGAAGCTGATCCTGGAGTCGGGTGACCTGGCCACACCGGCGCTGGTGCAGCAGGCCAGCCTGATCGGGCTCGACGCGGGCGTCGACTTTCTCAAGACCAGCACTGGCAAGACCACCACCGGCGCCACGCCTGGGGCCGCGCGGGTGATGCTGCAGGCCATCGCCAGCCACCCGCGGGGTGCGGCGGTGGGCTTCAAGGCATCTGGCGGCGTGCGCAAGGTGGCCGATGCGGCGGTCTACATCAACCTGGTGCGGCAGATCCTGGGTGACGCCGCACTGACACCGCAGCGCCTGCGCTTTGGCGCCAGCGCGCTGCTGGGTGACATCGAAGCGGTGCTGCGGGGCCGCGCCACCACCCCCGGCGCGGGCAATGCCGGCGCGGGCAATGCCGGCGTGGCCAATGCAAGCGTAGGCAATGACAGCGCCGCCGGCAATTACTGAGGACGGCGCGATGCTGCCGGCCGAAGTCATCCGCACCAAGCGCGACGGCGCGGCGCTGGGCCCGGCGCAGATCCAGGCCTTCGTGCAGGGCCTGGTCGACGGCAGCTGGAGCGAGGGCCAGGCCGCCGCGCTGGCCATGGCCATCGTGCTGCGCGGCATGGACCGCGCCGAATGCGTGGCACTGACGCAGGCCATGGCGCACTCGGGCCGGGTGCTGCACTGGGGCGATGCCGGTCTGCACGGCCCGGTGGTGGACAAGCATTCCACCGGCGGCGTGGGCGACAAGGTCAGCCTGGTGCTGGCGCCCATCGTCGCGGCCTGCGGCGGCGTGGTGCCGATGGTCAGCGGCCGTGGCCTGGGCCACACCGGCGGCACACTGGACAAGCTGGCGGCCCTGCCCGGCTACCAGATCGAACCCGATCACCCGCGCCTGCTGGCGGTGCTGCGCAGCGCCGGCTGCGCCATCGTCGGCGCCAGCGCCGACATCGCCCCGGCCGACCGGCGGCTGTATGCCATCCGCGGCGTGACAGCCACGGTCGAATCGGTACCGCTGATCACCGCCAGCATTCTCAGCAAGAAGCTGGCGGGCGGCCTGGGCAGCCTGGTGATGGACGTGAAGCTGGGCAACGGCGCATTCGTGACCGACCTCAGCGCCGCGCGCGCACTGGCACGCAGCCTGGTGGATGTGGCCATTGGCGCCGGCCTGCCCTGCCGCGCGCTGATCACCGACATGAACGCGGTGCTGGGCAGCACCGCCGGCAATGCGCTGG
>JBBRJU010000032.1:0-10809 GCA_038218895.1 Burkholderiales bacterium | reverse complement strand
CCGCTCACTGCTGGACCGCCAGCAGCATGCCGACCCGCTGGGCGAAGCCGAACGCCTGGGCATTTCGCCGGCGCAGTGGCCACTGTTCGGCTTGCTGTGGCCGTCTGGTGCGCACCTGGCCGCGCGGCTGGCGCTGCGGCCGGTGGCACTGGCGGAGCGTATCCTGGAGATCGGCTGCGGTCTCGCGCTGGCCAGCCTGGTGGCGCACCGGCGCGGCGCTGATGTCACTGCCAGCGACGTGCATCCGCTGGCGGCCGCCTTCCTGCTGGAGAACCTGCGCCTGAACCACCTGCCGCCGATCAAGTACTGCCACGGGCCGTGGGCCGCACCGGCGGTGGCCGCGCCGGGCGACCTGCACGGCGCGTTCGATCTGATCATCGGCAGTGACGTGCTCTACGAGCGCGATGACCGGGCGATCCTGCCGCGTTTCATCCAGCGCCATGCTGCGCCGGTGGCCGAAGTGTGGATCGTCGACCCCGACCGCGGCAACCGGTCGGCCTTCAACCGCGAGATGGCTGCGCGCGGCTTCGAACGCCGCGAACTGCGGCTGGGACAGGCCCCGCCGGTGGCTGCCGGCACGCTGCCCAGCTACAAGGGCCGGATGCTGGTGTACCGCCGGGGCTGAGCGCAGCCACCACCACCGCCAGCCCCGTCCGACACCGCTACCAACGCTCAAGCGCTGCGCGGCCCACCCGGTGGCGCAGCAGCAGCAGGCGCTGCCACCCGCCGCACCACTGCCACCACCACGCTGCCGACCAGGCCCAGCAGCACCAGCACCAGCATGCCCAGGGCCCAACCCGCCCACACCAGCGGGCCCAGCCAGCCCTGCAGGCCGGGCGCGTGCGACAGCGCAGATTCCACCCAGGGGCCCAGCGCCGTCAGCCAGGTCTGCAGCCCGCCGATGATGCCCAGCGGCAGCCATTCAGCCAGCCCGGCGGGGATGCGCCACCGCGTCAGCCAGTCCAGCCAGGCGCCATCGCCCAGGGCCTGCCAGTCCGGGCCGGTGACCAGCTGGTACAACGCCCAGCACAGCAGGCTCCAGCCAGTTGCGCACACCGCTGTCAGCGCCCAGACCACTGCATGCCACACGGCGGTTCTTGTTCTCTCGTCAAGGCTTCAGGGGTTCAGCGCTTCAGGGGCGCAGCCATTGCAGCAGCGGCCCCAGGCCCCAATGCCAGGCCAGCACGCCCAGCCCGGCGGTGTAAGCCACTGCTGCGCTGCCGGCCAGCATCGACAGCAGCACCGCCAGGCCGTCGCGGAACACCAGGCCCAGGCCCAGCAGGCTGAGTGCCAGCGCCGGCAGCACATTGCCGAAGGGGATCGGCAGAAAGATCAGTGCGCCCATCAGGCCAATCTTGGGCGCCAGCCAGACCTGCGGGCCGTCCACGAGGTGCAGCCACCGCGCGCGTGACCAGCGGCCCGCCAGGGCATAGAACCGTGCCAGCAGGCCCAGCACCCGTTGCGCCCAGTGCGCCGGCATCTGCCAGCCGGCCACCCGCCCGGGCAGCTGGTGGCCGGTCTGGCCGCGCCACATCGCCAGCGCCATCAGCACCAGGCCGAGGCCCAGCACATTGCCCACCCCGGGCACTGGCAGCACGCAGGGCAGCGACAACAGCACCAGCAGCGTGCCGCGTGCCGCACTGCCGTGCAGGTCAGCCAGGTGGGACAGGGGGACCGGCGCGCCGGTCAATGTGTCGGCGGCCGCGCGCAGCTTCAGGTGCAACGTGTCATTCATAAGGCAGCGAGTGTGCCAGCTGCTGCACTGCGGGTCTGCCACCACCAGATCGTCAGGGGTGTCTTGCCGCTGCAGCCGGCCAGGAATATCCTGCTGCCGATGCACCCCCGCACCGGGCCTGGTCCGTGACATGTCCTCGCTGGTGTGGCGGGTGCTTGCTTGCCTGTCTTGCAATGGGCCACGCTCAGGCTGCCGCAGCGCGGCCCAGGCTCAGCATGTCGCGGTGCAAGCCCCACTGGTCGACAGCGGCTGTCAGCATCACCGATTCACCTTCGGCCACATGGTCGTCGGCGTCGACGATGGCCAGGCACAGCTTCAGCAAAGTATGGCGCAGCGCCGGGTCGTCGATGTCACCCATCAGTGAGGCCAATGTGGCCTGGTCGACCTGGCAGGCGTCGCCCCAGCTCAGGTGCATGGACGACAGCAGGTCTTCGCAGAAGCTGTGCACGATGGTGTGCAGCTCGGTGCGGCCCAGGCCCAGGGCGGTGTGGGCGTCCAGGCGGTCGAGCAGGTCGAGCTCGCGTTTGCACAGGTGGCCGTCGGACAGCAGGGCCAGGGCCAGGATGCGGCCGGAGGCCTGTGGGCTGTTGCGTGGGTAGTGGCGCATGGATTTGCTCCGGGGTTGTGGGTGCGGTCAGCCCTGGGGCAGGGCGGGCGTGTGGCGCAGGGTGCCGCGCCCGTGGCGGCGGTCGCGCTGCCACAGCCGCAGCAGCACCCGGGCGGCGCGACCCAGCGCCGCGTCGATCGCACTGCGCCAGTCGCGTGACTGCGCGGTGATCACCACCTTGCCGCTGCCGTCGGTGTCGAGCTCCACCTGGCAGCGCTTGTCGACGCCGCCGCGCGGGCCGTTCACATCCGACAAGCGCACCGTGGCGCGTGGCACCAGCCACCGCACGCGCCGCAGCACGAACTGCAGGCGCGTCACCGCCAGGTGGCGCAGGCCGGCGGCTTGCGGGTCACGGGATTCGAAGATCACTTGCATGGCGTCGCTCCTTCGGTTGGGTTAGCCGGACGATAGGGGTGTCATCCGTCCTGAAAAAGCAGAGAATCAGTGAATGAAGCTTCTGCATTGACTGAACATGAGCCTGGACTACAGCTACCGCCACCTGTACTACTTCTGGGTCGTGGCCAAGGAGGGCGGCATGGCCCGGGCTGCCGCCCGGCTGGGCATGGCGGTGCAGACCGTCAGCGCCCAGGTGCGCGAACTGGAGCGTGCGCTGGGCCAGCAACTGCTCAAGCCCGCTGGCCGCGGCCTGGCCCTGACCGACGCCGGCCAGGCCGCGCTGCGCCAGGCCGACCAGATCTTCGCGCTGGGCGAGCAACTGCCGGCGCTGGTGCGCGATGCAGTGGCCGCGCCCCAGGTGCGGCTGGCGGTGGGCATCAGCGACGGCTTGTCCAAGCTGGTGGTGCGCCGCCTGCTGCAGCCGGTGATGGACACCGCGCGCCTGCGCCTGTTGTGCCACGAAGACGAGTTCGACCGCCTGCTGGCCGACCTGGCGCTGCACCGGCTGGACGTGGTCTTGTCAGACCGGCCGGCGCCGGCCAACCGCAACCTGAAGGTCTACAGCCACCCGGTGGGCCAGTCGGCGCTGGCCTGGTATGCGCCGCCGGCATTGGCGGCTGCGGCAGCCGATGGCTTTCCGCACAGCCTGGCCCAGGTGCCGGTGCTGTTGCCCACCCAGCATGCGGCGGTGCGCCAGCGGCTGGACGCCTGGTTCGAGCGGTGTGGCGTGCACCCGCAGGTGGTCGGCGAGTTCGAGGACAGCGCGCTGCTGGTCACCTTTGCCGCCGAAGGCATGGGCGTGTTCCCGGCGCCGGTGGTGGTGCATGACAAGCTGGTGCTGCGCTACGACCTGCAGCGCATTGCCGATGGCGACGGTGTGGACGAACAGTTCTTCGCCATCGCCACCGAAAAGAAGGTGCTGCACCCGCTGGTGCAGCGGCTGCTGCCGCCGCCGGGCTGACCGGTTCGCTGGCGGCGGTTTTCAGCGCCCCGGCGTGCCCAGCGCCAGCTTCAGCCCCAACACGACGAACAGCGCGCCGGCACTGCGGTTCAGCCAGGGCCCCAGCCGTTGCCAGCGCACCTGGTCGGCCAGCCGGCGGCGCAGCGCTGCCGCCGCTGCGGCGATCAGCAGGTTGACGATGGTGCTGTTGAACACGAACACGCTGCCCAGCAACACGAACGCCCCCGCCGGGTGGGCCGGCTGCGCCTGGATGAACTGCGGCACGAAGGCCAGGAAGAACAGCGCCACCTTGGGGTTCAGCGCGTTGGTGAAAAAGCCCTGCGCAAACAACCGGCGCAGCGCAGGCGCGCTGCCGGCGGCATGCATGCCATCGGCGTGTGTGCTTTCTGCGGACGTGCCACCGGCGGATGTGCCACCGGCGGACGTGCCACCGGCGGATGTGCCACCGGCCGGTGCGGCACGGCTGCGCAACAGGCCGATGCCCAACCACACCAGGTAGGCTGCGCCCAAGCACTGCAGCAGCGCCAAGGCGGTGGCCGATCCGGCCAGCAACGCGCTGACCCCCAGCGCGGCTGCGGCGATGTGTACCCAGCAGCCCGCGCTGATGCCGAGCGCGGCCGCAGCGCCGGCACGCCAGCCCTGCGCCGCGCTGCAGCGCAGCACCAAGGCCATGTCGACGCCGGGCGTGATGTTCAGCAGCAGGCCGGCCACCACGAACAGCGGCAGTTGCTGGATGTCGCCGAGCAGGGCGGTCATCGGCGTCATCCCGCCGGCTGCAGCGCCAGCGCGCCGGCCACCGCGCCCACGGCAATCAGCCACATCGGGCTGATGCGGGTGCCCACGCTGGCCACCACCGTGCCCAGCACCAGCGCCATGGCCGCCCAATCGCCGCGCACCGGCGCCGTCAGCACCCAGCCGGTGGACACCAGCAGGCCCAGGATCAGCGGTGTCAGGCCGGCGGTGAAGGCGCGCATCGGCAATGCGTCGGCGCGCCGCTGGCTGTAGCGGCCCAAGGCAAAGGCCAGCACCGACGACGGCCCCATGATGCCGGCCATGGTGGCCAGCACGCCGGCCGGGCCGGCCACATGCCAGCCCATCACCGCCACGAACAGGATGTTGGGCCCCGGCGCCGCCTGGGCGATGGCCACGCCGGCGGTGAATTGCGCGTCGCTCATCCAGCCCTGCTGGCCCACCAGGTAGCGCTGCATGTCAGGCGCGGTGGTGATGGCGCCACCCACGGCCAGCACCGACAGCAGCATGAAGTGCGCCCACAGGCCGACCAGATCCATCCAGCCCAGGCCGTGTGTCGACAGCATCTCGCCCCAGCTCACCGGACCGCCTCCGCCGCACGGATACGCCGCCAGGCCAGCGCCATGCCCAGGCCGCCCAGGCCGAGCACCACCCACACCATCGGCCAGCGCAGCCAGCCCACCAGCACGAAGGCGGCCAGGCCGATGGCGGCACAGGTCGGCATGCCCAGCGGGTTGCCGCGCACGGTGCCGGCCAGCTTCACCGCCGTGGCCAGGATCAGCCCGGCCGCCACCGCGCCCATGCCGCGCAACGCGCCGGCCACCGCCGGGTGGGCGGCCTGCTGCTGGTAGGCGATGGCCAGGCCCAGCACGATGAACATCGGCAGCAGCAGCAGCCCAGCGCAGGCCGACAGCGCGCCACGCCAGCCGAAGAAGCGGTCGCCGATGACGATGGCCATGTTGATGATGTTGGGGCCGGGCAGCAGCTGGCCCAGCGTCAGCACCTCGACGAACTGCTGCTGGCTGAGCCAGCGCTCACGCTCCACCAGCTCGCGGTGCGCCACCGGCAGCACGCCACCGAAGCCTTGCAGCGCCAGGCGGGTGAAGCTGCGGAACAGGTCGGCGCAGCCAGCGGGCCGGCGCAAGGCAGCGGCAGCGGCAGTGGCGGTGCCAGCGGCCGGCTCAGGCAAGGCCGGCCTCCGCCGGGCGGCTGCGCCGCAGGCGCCGCGTGGCCCGGGCGCTCGGCGCCACTGCGGCACGCATCCGGGCCAGGCCCGTCCAGCGCAGCGGCCCCCTGCCGGCCGCTGCCATCACCGCGCCGCCACTGGCCGCAGCCAGCGCACACCGGCGTGCGCCGGCCGCGCGCTCACCGGATCACCTTCAGCGCCTCGGGGTTGAGGATGTGGCTGGGCTCGTTGCGGATGAAATTGATGACGTTGTCGAAAGCCTGGCCGAAGTACAGCTCGTAGCTGTCCTGCTCCACATAGCCGATGTGCGGCGTGCAGATGGCGTTTTCCAGCCGCAGCAGCGGGTGGCCCTGCATGATGGGCTCGGCCTCGAACACGTCGATGGCGGCCAGGCCGGGCCGGCCCTTGTTGAGTGCCGAGACCAGGGCGTTGTCTTCCACCAGCTCGGCGCGCGAGGTGTTGACGAACAGCGCCGTGGGCTTCATCAGCGCCAGGTCTTCCAGCTTGATCAGGCTGCGGGTCGTGTCGTTCAGCCGCAGGTGCACGCTCAGCACGTCGCATTCGGCAAAGAAGGCGTGGCAACTGGCCGCGGCCTGGTAGCCGTCGGCCAGCGCGCGTGCGCGCGATCCTTCGCTGCCCCACACCAGCACCTGCATGCCGAAGGCGCGGCCGTAGCCGGCCACCACCTGGCCGATCTTGCCGTAGCCCCACACGCCCAGCGTGCGCCCGCGCAGCACCAGGCCCAGGCCGAAGTTGGGCGGCATGCTGGCGGCCTTCAGGCCGCTCTGCTGCCAGGCACCGTGCTTCAAGTTGCCGATGTACTGCGGCAGACGGCGCATGGCCGCCATGATCAGCGCCCAGGTCAGCTCGGCGGCGGCCACTGGCGAGCCGGTGCCCTCGGCCACCGCGATGCCCAGCCGGGTGCAGGTGTCGATGTCGATGTGCGAGCCCACCCGGCCGGTCTGCACCAGCAGGCGCAGCCTGGGCAGCTTTTCCAGCAGGGCGCGCGGAAAGTGGGTGCGTTCGCGGATCAGCACCAGCACCTCGGCATCTCGCAGGCGCACCGACAGCTGGCCGATGCCCTTGACGGTATTGGTGAAGACCTTGGCGTTGTAGGGCTCCAGCCGCGCGGCACAGCGCAGCTTTCGCACGGCGTCCTGGTAGTCGTCGAGGATGATGATGTTCATGGGCGTGTCAGCCGATTGTGCCGTCTGCAGCGACCAAACCCGGGCGCGCCCTAAGATCGACACCCCACCATTCGCAGCACCCGGAGACAGCCGATGACCATCACGATGCACCAGGCCAGCGTGCCGCTGTTCAAGCGCCAGCTCGGCGCCTTGCTGGCCTGGCTGGACAAGGCCGAGGCCCATGCCGCAGCCCGCAAGTTCGACGCTGACAACTACCTGCAGCTGCGCCTGGCGCCCGACATGCTGCCGTTCGTGGCGCAGGTGCGCATCGCCAGCGACGCGGCCAAGGGCTGCGTGGCCCGGCTGGCCGGCGTGGAGCCGCCGAAGTTCGAGGACAACGAAGCCACGCTGACCGCGCTGCGCGAGCGTGTGCGCAAGACCCTGGCGTATCTGGAGTCGGTGCCGGCCGATGCGGTGGACGGCAGCGAGGGCCGCGACATCGTGATCCCGATGCGCCCGCCGCGCGAGCCGGTGCAGATGACGGGGTTGTTCTTCCTGCAGCACTGGGCGCTGCCGAACTTCTACTTCCACGTGACCACGGCCTATGCGCTGTTGCGCCAAGCCGGTGTGGAACTGGGCAAGGGCGACTACCTGGCCGTGGCCTGAGCCTGGCGCAGCGGCCGAGCGCTGCCAGGCCGCTGGTGGCTGGTGGCTGGTGGTTGGCGGCTGGCGGCTGGCGGCTGGCGGCTGGTGCGGCCTACAGCCGCACGCCCCAGGCCTGCAGCGTGCCGCTGTCCGGAAAGGCGCTGTCGAGCACGCGGTGCAGGTCCGTGCGGGTGCGGCGGCTGTAGTCGTCCTGCGTCTCCAGCGCGGCAAATACCGCACCGCGCAGCATCCACAGGTCCACCGGCTCGTGCGCCTGGCGCACCAGGTGGCGCAGCCAGTCGCCGCGCATGCCGTCCAGGGATTCGATCGCGGCCATGAACTGCTGCTTCAGGCCCACGAAGCTGCGGCGTGCAGCAATGCGGGCATGGCGGTCTTGCGGCAGGCCTGGCTCAGGCAGCACCGCGCCCATGGCGGTGGCACCGAAATACTGCCGCGCGGGCCGGGCCTGGGTGGCGGTGTTCATGGTTGCAGCGGCGCCAGTGCCGAGCGCGGCGCGCGCATCGGAAAGTGGCGGTTCAGGTGTGCCAGGCGGCGCTCGGCCTCACCCTGGCTCAGGGTGATCGACACCTCGCCGTACAGGCTGGTGCGCAAATGCCACATCTCGCGCAGCGAGCGGGCGCGCTCGATGCGTTCCAGCAGGTGCTGGGCGGTCATGGTGTCCAGGTCGAACAGGCTGTCGCGGAATTCACACTTGACCCGTGCCAGCCGGTTCACCGGCCGGGCCTGCGCCGGCAGCCAGGGGGCGGCCTGGTGCAGCAGGCGGCTGCTCCAGCGCTGCATGCGGCCACGCCAGCTCAAGGACGACGGGAACAGCTCGGGCGGGAAGACCTCGACCCGGCTCTGGGTGAGCGTGCTCGCGACCCCGCCGTGGCGGCGGGCCACCCAACGGGGAAACCAGGAGGGCATCGGGACGTGCAGCGGGTTCATGACAGCAATGTCGGCAGCGGGGAGGTCAAGCTGAAGCGATTGTTGGAGCCCGTCCGCGCCGGCCATGGTGGGAACAGCGGCAGGAAGCGCAGCCACTTTGCGGTGCGCTGGGCCTCGCTGCCACCTGGCGCCACCTGGCGCCACCTGGCGCCACCCGGCGCGACCCGACGTCACTCGGTATCACTCAGCGTGGTCCGGCATCACTCAACCGGCGGCACTCGGCGTCACTTGGCATCAGCTGGCGCCGCTTGGTACCAGCTTGGTGCCACCGGGCACCACGGCGGCGGCGCGCGCGCCGGCTGGTAGGCTTGGCCGGCGCTGTCGTTGCCACCCCTGCCACCCCTGCCACCCCTGGCGCCCACCCCATGCCCTGCGGGGCCGGAGACTTCCATGATCGGCCGCTGGTTCCGCCGCTTGCTCACCCTCACCCTGCTGCTGCTGGTGGCTGCTGCGCTGGCGGCCTGGGTGTATGCCCAGCGGGTGCTGCCCACCACCGACGGCGCGCTGGCCTTGCCGGGCGCGCGTGCGCCGCTGCAGATCCTGCGTGATGCCAACGGCATCCCCACCGTGCGCGCAGCCAGCCCGCGTGACGCGATGTTCGGCCTGGGCGTGGCCCATGCGCAGGACCGGCTGTGGCAGATGGAGACACACCGCCGCATCAGCGCCGGCCGCTTGTCCGAGGCGTTTGGCGGTGCCGCGCTCGACACCGACCGCTTCCTGCGCATGCTGGGCGTGCGCCGGGTGGCTGCGGCGCAATGGGCCAGTGCGTCGCCCGCCTCACGCGAGGCGCTGCAGGCCTATGCCGACGGCGTGAATGCGGTGATCGCCACCCTGCGGGCGCGCCCGCCGGAGTTCCTGATCCTGGGCCTGCAGCCCGAGCCCTGGACACCCGAGGACAGCCTGGCCTGGGCCATCATGATGGCCTGGGACCTGGCCGCAAACTGGAACACCGAGCTGATCCGCCTGCGCCTGGCGCTGAAGCTGCCGAAAGAGCGCATCGACCAGCTGCTGCCGCCCTACCCGGGTGATGCGGTGCCGAAGACGCTGGACTTCGCCGCCTTCTACCGCGGCTTGAAACTCGACGGCCAGCAGGCCCTGTCCGAGCCGACTTTGCTCAAGCTGCTGGCCATCGCGCCCGAGAGCGGGCTGGAAGGCACCGGCAGCAACGCCTGGGTGCTGGCCGGCAGCCGCACCACCACCGGCAAGCCGCTGCTGGCGAATGACCCGCATCTGAAGCTGTCCACACCCGCGCTGTGGTACTTCGCCCGGCTGGAGGCGCCGGGGCTGGACGTGGCCGGTGCCACCATGCCCGGCCTGCCCGGCGTGGTGGTCGGCCAGAACAGGCGCATCGCCTGGGGCTTCACCAACACCGGGCCGGATGTGCAGGACACCTATCTGGAACGCATCAAGCCCGATGACCCCACGCAGTACCAGACGCCCGGTGGCTGGGCGCGCTTCGACACCCGGCAGGAGCTGATCCGCGTCAAGGGCGGGCCCGACGTGCTGCTGACGGTGCGCAGCACCCGCCACGGGCCGGTGCTGTCGGACGCGGCGCTGGCAGGCCTGGCCGACGAACCCGCCGGCACGCTGGGCCCGAAGGCGCAGCCGACCTATGCCATCGCGCTGCGCTGGACCGGCCTGGACATCGACCACGACATCCTGGCCAGCACGCTGGCGATGCACACCGCCGATTCGGTGGAGGGCTTCATCGCCGCCACCCGCAGCTGGGGGGTGCCGATGCAGAACATGGCAGTGGCTGACGATGCCGGCCACATCGCCCTGGTGTCACCGGGCCGGGTGCCACTGCGCCATGCCGACAACGACCTGCAGGGCCTGGCGCCTGCGCCGGGCTGGGAGGCGCGCTATGACTGGGCCGGCTTCATTCCGGCCGACGAGGTGCCGCTGGTCCGCGACCCGGCGGCCGGCTTCATCGCCAATGCCAACCAGCGGGTCACGCTGCCGGGCTATCCGCACTTCATCACCCACCACTGGGCGCTGCCGTTCCGCTACCAGCGCATCGCGCAGCTGATTGACGCCCAGCCCACCCACAGCCTGGCCGACCTCGGGCGCATTCAGGCCGACGTGAAATCCCTGGCGGTGGCGCAGATGCTTCCGCGGCTGCAGAAGACGCAGTCCAGCCACCCGCTGGCCGCAGCGGCCCAGGCCCGGCTGGCTGCGTTCGACGGCAGCATGGCCGCCGACCAGGCCGCCCCGCTGATCTACTGGGCCTGGCACCGCCACCTGACCCAGCAGGTGTTGACCGACGAGCTGGGCGCGCCGCTCTACGACCGGCTGCTGGGGCAGCGTGGTTATTTCGATTCGCTGGAAGGCGTGCTGGCAGCTGCACCCGGCGGCGATGGCTGGTGGTGCGACGACAAGACCACCACCACAGTGGAGACCTGCGCCCAGCAGGCGGACCGCGCCTTCAGCGCTGCGCTTGATGAGTTGCAGGCG
>JBBRJU010000031.1:0-10998 GCA_038218895.1 Burkholderiales bacterium | reverse complement strand
AGCAGGTCACTGACCAACTTGACGAACAGGCCGATCAGCGTGAAGAAGTACAGCGAACCGAGCACAACCGGATAGTCGCGCCGGATCACCGCCTCATAGCCCAGCAGACCCAGGCCGTCCAGGCTGAACAGGGTTTCGATCAGCACGCTGCCGGCGAAGAAGGCGCCGACAAAAGCGGCCGGAAAGCCGGTGACCAGCGGGATCAACGCGTTGCGGAAGATGTGCTTGTAGAGCACCCGCTGCTGCGACAGGCCCTTGGCGCGCGCCACCAGCACATACTGCTTGCGGATCTCTTCGACGAAGGTGTTCTTGGTCAGCATGGTGGTCACGGCAAAGGCGCCGATCGTCAAGCAGATCAGCGGCAGGGTCAGGTGCCAGAAATAATCGGCAATGCGGGCCGGCCAGGCCATCTCGGCCCAGTTGTCGCTGGTCAGGCCGCGCAGCGGAAACCAGTCGTAGAAGGTGCCACCGGCAAATAGCACGATCAGCAGGATGCCCAGCACGAAGCCGGGGATGGCATAGCCCGTCAGCACCACCAGCGTGGTCAGGGTGTCGAAGCGGCTGCCCTCGCGCACCGCCTTGGCAATGCCCAGCGGCACGCTCACCAGGTAAGCCAGCAGGAAGCTCCACACCCCCAGGCTGATCGACACCGGCAGCTTCTCCTTGATCAGCTCCCAGACGTCCTTGTTGTGCATGAAGCTGCGGCCCAGGTCGAAGCGGGCAAAGTTCACCAGCATCTCCCAGTAGCGAACATGCACCGGCTTGTCGAAGCCGTAGAGTTTTTTCAGCTCCTCGATCTGCTTCTTGTCGATGTCACGCCCGGCGCGGTAGCCCTCGCCACCGCCCGACGCGCCGGCCTGGGCCTCGGCCAGGATCTGCTCCACCGGCCCGCCGGGCACGAACTGCATCACGATGAAGGTGATGGTCAGCGCGCCCAGCAAGGTGGGCACCATCAGCAGGATGCGTTTGAGGATGTAGACAAGCATCGGGTCACTCCTTCCAGGCCGGAATGGGCGCCTGGCTGGGTGCCAGGGTCTTGTCCCACCAGGTCATCAGCGGCCAGGGCTGGCTGTAGATCTCGATGAAGGTGTCGATATCCATGTAGCTGGCCTGGGTGGCGGGGATGCCGAAGCGGTTCCGGTACGACACGTTCTGGCTGCGCGAATACAGCATCGGAACGCCGTAGAACTGCCACATCACCACCCGGTCCAGGGCACGGGCGGCGTTGCGCAAGTCGTCGATCGTTTCGGCCTTGGCGATGCGTTCGATCAGCATGTCGACCACCTTGCTCTGCACGCCGCGGAAATTCTGGCCGCCTTCCTTCCTGGCCGACTCGCTGCCGTACAGGCTGCTCACCTGGCCGGCATCGGGCAGGGTGAACTTGGGCTCGACGATGATGATCATGTCGTAGTCGAAGGCGGCCAGGCGCCGGCGGTACAGCGCAAAGTCGACCAGGCGCTCGCTGTATTCGATGCCCAGCTTCTTCAGGTTGCGGGCGAACTCGGGCAGGCGGCCGGTCTGGCTGGGCTCCAGCATCTCCACGGTCAGCTTGTCGCCGGCGGCGTTGTACAGCCAGCCGTCGGGCCCGGGCTTCCAGCCGGCGTCGGCCAGCAGCTCCTGTGCGCGGCGCAGGCTGTCGCGCAGCGCATTCGGGCTGGCGCCGTAGCGCGGCATGCGAAACGGTGGGCCGAAGACCTGCGGCGGCAAGTCGGCACGGTAGGGTTCCAGCAAGGCCAGTTCGGCCGCGCTGGGGTTGCCTTGCGCGGCAAAGTCAGTGTTGTTGAACAGGCTGTCGCTGGCGTCGAAGGTGCCGTAGCGGTTGTACTTGTCGAAGTCGTAGGCCCGCAGGATCGCTTCCCGCACGCGGATGTCCTGGTACTTGGGCCGGCGCAGATTCAGGTTCATGGCCTGCGGCATGCTGCCGGTGCTGACCTGAAACGTCTGCTTGGCGATGCGCCCGCTCTCCCACTTCGGCCCGCGGTGGCTGCGGGCCCATTGGCTGGCGCGGTACTCCTTGTACAGGTCGAACTCGCCGCCCTTGAAGCCTTCGCGCCGCACGTCCTGGTCGGCGTACATGCGGTAGATGATGCGGTCGAAGTTGTAGAAGCCGCGGCGCACCGGCAGCTCTTTCGCCCAATAGTCGTCCCGGCGTTTCAGCTCCAGCCGGCGCGGCATCTGAAACTTGTCGATCACATACGGCCCGGTAGCAATCGGCATGTCAGTGATGATCTCGTCGAACTTCTTGCCCGCGCCCCACTTGGCCGAGAACACCGGCAGCTCGGCGGTGGCCAGCACCGCGTCCAGGCCAGGCTCTTTCAGGTCGAAGCGCACGGTGCGTGCATCCACCGCCACGGCCCTGGCGATGCCGGCCAGCCCCACGGTGTATTCAGGCGATGCTTGCGGGCTGCTCATCAGCTTGAAGCTGTGCACCACGTCAGCGGCGGTCACCGCATCGCCGTTGCTGAAGCGCGCCTTGGGGTGGATGCGCCAGCTCACCGCCGCCATGTCGGGCGCCACCATGATCTCCTCGCCCACCAGGCCGTACACCGCCTTGGGCTCGTCCATCGCCACGAAGCCCAGCGTCTCGAACACGAAGATGCGCATGGCCGCTGGCGCCACACCCTTGATGGTGTAAGGGTTCCACTTGTCGAAGCTGGTGCGGCGGTCGGGGTTGCTGAGGTTCAGCACGCCGCCCTTGGGCGCCTGCGGGTTCACATAGGCAAAGTGGCTGAAGCCGCGCGGGTACTTGGGCGGCTGGTAGGCGGAAATCGCATGTTCCCAGGTGCCAGTGGCCACGGGCACCGCCATGGCAGGGGCATGGCTCAGCACCAGGGACAGCAACAAGGCCAGACAGCGGCAGATGGCAGAGCGACAGAGAGGCATCGTGGATGGCACCAAGGCCAGAAAGGGCGGCGCCATCATCAGCGCATCACCCCGGTGCAGCAATCGGGGTTCTTGCCCGGGACATGCAAGCAGGGGGCCGGCTTGCACAGCGGGCGCTGCAGTTGCTGCGGGGGGTGATCAATGCCTGAAGTGGCGCGTGCCGGTGAACACCATGGCCACACCGCGCTCATCGGCGGCCGCGATCACCTCGGCGTCCCGCATCGAGCCGCCAGGCTGGATGACGCAGCCCGCGCCTTGGTCGATCACCACGTCGAGCCCGTCGCGGAACGGGAAGAAGGCATCGCTGGCCACTGCGCTGCCGATCAGCGACAGCCCGGCATTGCCAGCCTTGATGCTGGCAATGCGGGCTGAATCCACCCGGCTCATCTGACCCGCGCCGACGCCCAGCGTGGCGCCGCCGCCGCAGAACACGATGGCATTGCTCTTGACGAACTTGGCCACCTTCCAGGCAAACAGCAGATCGGCCAGCTGCTGCGGCGTGGGCGGCAGCATGCTCACCACCTTCAGCTCGGCCGGGGCCACGTTCTTGGCATCGGCGCTTTGCAGCAGCATGCCGCCGCCCACGCGTTTCATGTCGAACCGGTTGCCCCCCGGCGCCAGCGGCACTTCCAGCAGGCGCAGGTTGGGCTTGGCCGCCAGCATCCCACGCGCCTCGGGTGTGATGGCCGGCGCCAGCGCCACTTCCACAAACTGCTTGGCGGCATTGATGGCGGCCACCACCTCGGCATCGAGCGGGCGGTTCAGCGCCAGGATGCCGCCATAGGCGCTGGTGGGGTCGGTCTTCAGCGCCTTCAGGTAGGCATCCACTGCAGATTTGCCGACGGCCACGCCACAGGGGTTGGCATGCTTGACGATGACACACGCCGGTTGATCAAAGGTCTTCACGCATTCCCAGGCGGCGTCGGCATCGGCGATGTTGTTGAACGACAGCGCCTTGCCCTGCAACTGCGCCCATTGCGCCAGCGTGCCGGCAGCGGGTTGCAGGTCGCGGTAGAAGGCTGCGCTCTGGTGCGGGTTCTCGCCATAGCGCATGTCTTGCGTCTTCACCAGTTGCAGGTTGAAGACTGCCGGGTAGTCGGCGCGTTGCGGCACGGCGGCGGGTTGGTCCTCGGCGCCAGGCTGCAGCGCGCTGAGGTAATTGGTGATCATGCCGTCGTAGGCGGCGGTGTGGGCATACACCTTGCGCGCCAGGCTGAACTTGGTGGCGCGGGTCAGGCCGCCGGTGTCGAGCTCGCCCAGCACCTGGGGGTAGTCGGCGGGGTCGATCACCACGCCCACGTCGGCCCAGTTCTTGGCCGCAGCGCGCAGCATCGCCGGGCCGCCGATGTCGATGTTCTCGATCGCGTCTTCCAGCGAGCAGTCGGGCCGCGCGGTGGCCTGGGCAAACGGGTAGAGGTTGATCACCAGCAGGTCGATGGTGCCGATGCCGTGCTCGGCCAGCGCGGCCATGTGGGCCGGCACGTCACGCCGGGCCAGCAGGCCGGCGTGGATGCGCGGGTGCAGGGTCTTGACCCGGCCGTCCAGCATCTCCGGGAAGCCGGTCAGCTCGGCCACCTCGGTGACGGGCAGGCCGGCGTCGGCCAGCAGGCGCGCGGTGCCGCCGGTGGACAACAGCATCACGCCGCGCGCATGCAGCGCGCTGGCCAGGTCGAGGATGCCGGTCTTGTCGGACACGGACAGCAGGGCAGTGGTCATGGGCGGGTCTTCACACGGACGGACGTTCAGGAACGGCCAGCAGATCTCAGGGGATCAACTTGTGGTCGAGCAGCTTGCGGCGCAGGGTGTTGCGGTTGACGCCCAGCCATTCGGCGGCCTTGCTCTGGTTGCCGTCGGCGTGCTTCATCACCACCTCGAGCATCGGTTTCTCCACCGTGCCCATCACCATGTCGTGCACCGCATTCGGCTCGGTGCCGCGCAAGTCCCTGAAGTACTGTTCCAGGCTGTCGCGGATGCAGTCCTCGATCTTCTTCTTGCTCATGCCGGCCCCTCGTCCGACGGGAAAGTCGACCGATTCGCCGAACGCATGCGGGCCGGTTTGGAAAACCGAGGCCGGCGCCCGCCCCACCGGTCTGGACATCCGGGTTGCTCGCTCATGCTTGCAGGGCCATCAGGCCGTCATTGGCAGCCACGGCGGTGGGCAGCAGGGTGTGGGCCAGGGCCAGGGAGTCAAAATAAATGGTCACGGCGTCCACCTGCGCGCGCGCATCGTCCAGCCGGTTCATCGCCTGGCGGAAGGCGTCGCCACCGGGCAGCCCACGCGCCGCCCAGCCGATGTGTTTGCGCGCGCTGCGCACGCCGGTGAATTCACCATACAGGCCATAGTGCTGGTGCAGGTGCGCCAGCAGCCAGTGTTTCACGTCCAGCGTGGGCGGTGCGGGCAGCGCGTGGCCGGTGGCCAGTTCATGCGCGATCTCGCGGAAGATCCAGGGCCGGCCCATCGCGGCGCGGCCGATCATCAGCGCGTCGGCGCCAGTGTGCTGCAACACCAGCCGCGCCTTGGCGGCACTGTCGATGTCGCCATTGGCCACCACCGGCACGCGCACTGCGGCCTTCACTGCGGCAATGGTGTCGTACTCGGCCGCGCCGGTGTAGCCTTGCGCGCGGGTGCGGCCGTGCACCGTGAGCATGGCCACGCCAGCCGCTTCGGCTGCGCGCGCCAGGGCCACGGCATTGCGCTCGGCATCGCACCAGCCGGTGCGCATCTTCAACGTCACCGGCACACCGCGCGGCGCGCACACGGCCACCACCGCGCCGACGATGGCGATGGCCAGCGCTTCGTCACGCATCAGCGCCGACCCGGCCCACTTGGTGCACACCTTCTTGGCCGGGCAGCCCATGTTGATGTCGATGATCTGCGCGCCGCGGTCGATGTTGTAGGCCGCAGCCTCGGCCATCATCGGCGCATCGGTGCCGGCGATCTGCACCGCGATCGGGCCGGGCTCACCGGTGTGGTCGGCCCGGCGGCTGGTCTTCAGCGACGCCCACAGGTCCTTGCGGGAGGTGACCATCTCGCTCACCGCGTACCCCGCCCCCAATTGCCGGCAAAGCTGGCGAAACGGCCGGTCTGTCACCCCCGCCATGGGGGCGGCAAACAGCCGGTTTGCCAGCACATGGGGGCCGAGTTGCATGGGGGTGCTCAGGGGTTGGCGGTGCAGCACTTGCTGCTGAAAAAGAAGGCAAAGTATAGCTGCGGCAACCAGCCCCGCTGGCGGCCGTCGACCTGCCTATGATCGCTGCCGATGAAAGCCTGGTTCGAAGCCCAGACGGCGGCACTGCTGGCCTTGCTGGCCCTGCCGGAGTACGGCCTGAGCACGGTATTCGTGGTCTCGCTGCTGTCGGCCACGCTGCTGCCGCTGGGCTCGGAGCCGGCGGTGTTCGGCCTGGTCAAGCTCAACCCGACGCTGTTCTGGCCGGCGGTGGCTGTGGCCACGCTGGGCAACACCATCGGCGGCGTCATCAGCTGGTGGATGGGCTACGGCGCCGAGCGTGCCTATGAGCGGGTCACCCACCACAGCGGCGAGCTGCGGGCCATCAGCTGGCTGCGCCGCTTTGGCGCCAAGGCCTGCCTGCTGTCGTGGCTGCCGGTCGTGGGTGATCCGCTGTGCGCCGTGGCTGGCTGGCTGCGCCTGCCGTTCTGGCCCTGCGTGGCCTATATGGCGATCGGCAAGTGCGCCCGCTACATCACGATGACAGCGCTGTTGCTGTGGGTGTTTCCGGCGGCAGCGGGCTGACTGAACGCGCTGAGTCGCCCCCCTGAAATCAGCCCTTTCAGGTGGGCGCCAGGCACCGCAGAGGCCCGCAGAATCGGGCACCCCTTCTTGCTGCCGGCCCCGTTGCCGGCCAGCCCCGCCATGACCCCTGCCATCCCTGCCAGCACTGCCACCCCGGCCACCCCGGCCATCACTGCCATCCCTGCCACCCCGGCCTACGACCTGCTGACACGCAGCTTCACCCGGCTGCACCACCTCGACCACCTGCAAGCCATGGCCTACTGGGACCAAGCGGCGATGATGCCCGCAGGTGGTGCCGAGGCCCGCGCCGCTGCGCTGGCCGAAGTGGCCACCTTGGTGCACCAGGCCCGCACCGATCCGGCCCTGGCGCAGGCGCTGGCGCTGGCTGCCGACGAGCCGCTCGACGAGTTTCAACGTGCCAACCTGCGCGAGATGGCGCGTGAATGGCACGCCGCCAATGCCCTGCCCGAAGCCCTGGTGCAGCGCAGCCAGCTGGCCGCGTCGCGCTGCGGGCATGCCTGGCGTCAGCAGCGCCCGGCCAATGACTGGGCAGGCTTTCTGATCAATTTCCGCGCCGTGGTGGCCACTGCGCGCGAAGAAGCGCAGCTGCTGTCGCAGCGCAGCGGCCTGCGGCCGTATGACGCCCTGATGGACCGCTTCGAGCCCGGCATGACCTGCGCCCGCCTCGACCCGTTGTTTGCCGACCTGCGCCAGTGGCTGCCCGCCCTGGTGCAGCAGGTGCAGGCGCGCCAGCGGCAGCAGCCGGTGCTGCAGCCGCAGGGGCCGTTCCCGCTGGAGGCCCAGCGCCAGCTGTGTCTGCAGGTGATGCAGTGGCTGCAGTTCGATTTCAACAGCGGCCGGCTCGATGTGAGCACCCATCCGTTTGCCGGCGGCGTGCCCGAGGACGTGCGCCTGACCACCCGTTACGAGACCAGCGAGTTCATCACCAGCCTGCTGGGCGCGATCCATGAAACCGGCCACGGCCGCTATGAGCAGGGCCGCCCGCGGGCCTGGCTGGGCCAGCCGGTGTCGCTGGCCCGCTCGATGGCCATGCACGAGAGCCAGAGCCTGAGCTTCGAGATGCAGCTGGGCCGCCACCCTGGCTTCATCGCCCGGCTCGCGCCGATGATCCGCCAGGCCTTTGGCGACCAGCCAGCCTTCGCGCCGGCCAACTTGCAGCGTCTGGTCACCCGGGTGCAGCCGGGGCTGATCCGGGTGGACGCCGACGAGCTGACCTATGCCGCCCATGTGATGCTGCGCTACGACATCGAGCGCCGGCTGATCGAAGGCGAGATCGAGCCCGACGACATCCCTAGCCTGTGGGACGCCGGCATGGCCGGGCTGCTGGGCCAGGACAGCCGCGGCAACTTCCAGGACGGGCCGATGCAGGACGTGCACTGGCCCGAGTCGATGTTCGGCTACTTCCCGTGCTACACACTGGGCGCGATGTACGCCGCGCAGTGGTTCGCCGCGATGCGGCGCAGCCTGCCCGGGCTGGATGCCAGCATCCACGCGGGGGATCTGGCGCCGGTGTTCGACTGGCTGGACCACCACATCTGGCAACAGGCCAGCCGCTGGACGACCGATGACCTGGCCGTGCGCGCCAGCGGCGAGGTGCTGAACCCGGCGCACTACCGGGCGCACCTGGAGGCGCGCTACCTGGGCTGAGCCGGGATCAGCCCCTGGGACCCGAGGCCGCGTGGGGGACCAGTCCGTCCAACCCTGGCCTGCCCGGGTCTCAGGCAGCAGCCGCCTTGCGCCGGCGGCGCACCGCTGCGGCCGGCGTCACCCCTGCCTCCGGCACGGCGTCGGGCGTGGCTTTCTTTCGGGCACTGCGCGCGGCCGGCCTGGGTGGAGTGGAAGGCTTTGTCGGGGCCGCAGGCTCTGATGGGGCGGCACGCTTTGCCGGGGTGACATGCTTTGCTGTTGTGGCACGCTTCGCTGTTGCGGCACGCTTTGCGGATGCAGCACGCTTTGCTGGGGCGGCAGGCTCTGCGGGTGCGGCAGGCTCAGTCGGTGCAGCAGACTGGGCTGGTGCAGCTTGGGCAGCGGGTGCGGCGGCTCTCAAGGCCTTGCCGGGCCTGAATTTCGGCACCTTGACCGGCGCGGGCGTGCCCTTCAGCGTGGCCATTTCGGCTTCCAGCGACGCCACCCGCTTGACCAGCGTTGCCAGGTCCTTGGCGGCGGGCACGCCCAGGCGGCCCAGGGCGCGGGCAGTGCGCTCCTCGAAGATGGATTCCAGCTTGTCCCACTGCGCGTTGGCCTTGCTGCCCACCTCACCGGCCATGGACGACATCTTGCCGGCCACGTCGCCGAACTTCTCTTCGGCCACGGCCTGGGTCTTGCGCTGCAGGCTGGCGCCTTCTTTCATCAGCGTGTCGAACACCTTGCCACCTTCGCCCTGGGCCTTGGCGAAGGCGCCCAGGCCGGCCAACCAGATTTGCTGCGCCGAATCCTTGACAGTCTGCGCCAGCTGGCTGTCGAGCAGGCCGCCGGGGGCTGCTGCCTGCTTCTCGGCCATCTTCTGAAGTCTCTTCACCATGGGAACTCCTGGGGGATGTAGGGGCGGTGCGTCGCTTGCACAGCCAGCCGCAGTGTAGGCAGGCCGAACCGAGGCGTCTGCCTAATCAGCAGCTGTGGCACACCGGGGTTTACACGGGCAGCGCTGGCCTGCTGGGCAGGCATGCAGCGCTGGTGCCCAGGCGCTGCCGGTGGCGGCCGCTATCCTGCCGGCCATGTATGTGTCCTTCTTCGGCTTGCAGCACGCGCCGTTCTCCACCGCGCCCGATCCGCGCTACCTCTACATGAGCGAGCGCCACCGCGAGGCGCTGGCGCACCTGCTCTACGGCGTGCAGGCCGGGGGTGGCTTCGTGCTGCTGACCGGCGAGATCGGCGCGGGCAAGACCACCGTGTGCCGCTGCTTCCTGGAGCAGGTGCCCGCCGGCTGCCAGGTGGGCTACATCGTCAACCCCAAGCTCAGCGTGGGCGAGCTGCTGCAGACCGTGGCCGAAGAATTCGGCATCGCCCCGCCACCCGGGGCCGCCGCCGGCACCGCCACGGTGAAGACCTGGGTCGACGCGCTCAACCGCCATCTTCTGGACGCACATGCGCAGGGCCGGCACTGCGTGCTGATCATCGACGAAGCGCAGCACTTGTCGGCCGAAGTGCTGGAGCAGCTGCGCCTGCTGACCAACCTGGAGACCCATGCGCGCAAGCTGCTGCAGATCATCCTGATCGGCCAGCCCGAGCTGCGCAGCCAGCTGGCCGCACCGGGCATGGAGCAGCTGGCGCAGCGGGTGATCGCCCGTTACCACCTGCAGGCGCTGGGTGCGGCCGAGACCGGAGCTTATGTGTCGCACCGCCTGGCGGTGGCCGGGCTGGCAGGCGCCAACCCGTTCGACGTGCGGACCTTGCGGCAGGTGCATGCGCTGAGCGGCGGCGTGCCGCGGCGCATCAACTTGCTGTGTGACCGTGCGCTGCTGGGGGCCTATGCCCAGGGAAGTGCGCGTGTCGACAGCCGCACCGTGGCCCGGGCAGCGCAGGAGGTGTTCGGCCCGGCCGCCGGGCTGACAGGCAGCGGGCGGCGCGCCGCGCTGGCCGGCGCGGTGGCGGTGCTGCCCTTGCTGGGTGTGGTGCTGTGGCTGGCCCTGGCGCCTGCCGCACGGCCAGGTGCCGCAGTGCCGGCACGGGACGCGCCGGGCCCTGCGGCGGCCACTGGGGCGGCCCCTGCGGCGGCCACGCCGCCGGCGTTGCCTGCATCGGCGGCGCCTGCGTCCGCTGTGGTGGTAGCCACAGCGGCAACGCCGGCGGCAGGGGCTGCTTCTGCCGCCGCTGCTGCGGCGGTGCTGGCCGGCAGGGTGGCGCAGCCGGGCCTTGCGGCATCTGCCACCCTGGCGCCAACCCCGTTGTTCAACCCGGCGTCCGATTGGCCGGCACTGGCCAGCGACGAAGCCGCAGCGCTGCGCGTGCTGGCTGCTGGCTGGGGCGTGCCGCTGCCGCCCGGTGCCCCTTGCGCCCAAGGCCCGGCGCTGGGCCTGGCCTGCTGGCGCCACCGCAGTGGCAGCCTGCCACTGCTCAGCCAGCTGGACCGGCCGGTGCTGCTGCACCTGGTCGACGATGCGGGCCGCAGCGCGTATGCGCAGCTGGTGGCGCTGGGCCCGGCCGGCGCGGTGATCGCTGCCGGCGACCGGCGCTGGCGCCTGCCCACTGCCCGCCTGGCCGCGCTGTGGCGCGGCGAACTGGTCACCTGGTGGCGGCTGCCGGCCGGCAGCGGTGCCGCACTGGCCGCCACCAGCGCCGTGCGGGCGCCCGGCCCCAGCGGGCCCGCGGGGGCCGCCCAGCAGCAGGCGGTTGCGCACGTGGG
>JBBRJU010000030.1:0-11381 GCA_038218895.1 Burkholderiales bacterium | reverse complement strand
GTTGTTTTCACCCGACACCATCTCGTTGCGCACCACCGTCATCTCGGAGTCCAGATCAGCCCGGGCGATCAGGCTGTTGACCAACGCGTCGGCCTGCCAGGCCAGGTACCAGCGCAGCGTCTCGTCGTTGGCCGAGAAACTGGCGAAGTAGTTGGTGCGGTCGAAGCTGGTGCTGCCGTTGTAGCGGACCCCGCGGTGGTTGAACTCCTGGTCGATGTGCGGGTGGGTCGGCGTGCCCTTGAACATCAGGTGCTCGAGCAGGTGCGCCATGCCGGTCTCGCCGTAGTTCTCGTGGCGCGAGCCCACCCGGTAGGTGACGTTGACGGTGGTGCTGGGTTTGGTGGCGTCGGGCACCAGCAGCACCTGCAGGCCATTGGGCAGGCGGTACTCGGTGATGCCTTCCACCTGCGTGGCCTGCTGCACCCCGGCCGGCAGGGCCTGGGCCAGGGCGGGCGGGGACAGCACGGCGGTGGCCAGGGCGGTGGCCACCGCCGTGGTGGCCAGCATCAAGCTGGCGGCCAGATGGCGAAGAGGGCGCAGGAAGGGCAAGGGGCGCAAGGTCATGGTGGCGGCAAGAGGGATGGAAACCTGCAAAGTTTAGGAGGCTGCCGGGCTTTGGGTCGGGCCCGCGCCGGCCTGCAGACGTGCCAGCAGGGCCGGCAGCGCCAGCTTCTGCGTCAACACCTCGCCCATGTGGCGGGCACAACGGCGGTGCACCCGGTCGAAGCGGGTCCATTCGAAGCCGTCCATCTCGGGCCGGTCGCGGCCCCAGGTGTCGCTGTAACGGCTGTCGCAGTGGCAGCCGGCGGCGTCGAAGCGCGTGCTGAGCACGGCATACAGGTACAGGTCCTTGCGCGGGCGGTAGACCATCTGGCCCAGGTCGAGCAGGCGCTGGCCGCTGAAGTCGATGCCGCATTCCTCGCGGGTTTCGCGCAGCGCGGCGTCCAGCGGTGCCTCGCCAGGGTTGGCGCCGCCCTTGGGGATGTCCCAGTGCCAGGCGCCGGTGACATGGCACAGCAGCAGCTCGTGCTGTGGGTTCAGCACCAGGATGCCGCAGGACAGGGTCTTCATGCGACGGCGGCTGGCAGCGGGTGCACCGGTGCCGGCGGCGGCGGCGGGCCCACCAGGCGCCAGGCCGCTGCCGTGGCCAGCGTCGACAGCACCAGGCAGCTCCAGATCACTGGGGTGTAGCTGCCGGTGGCGTCGAACACCGCGCCGGCCACCCAGGGCCCCAGCAGATTGCCGGCGGCCGCGCCGGTGTAGAGCGTGCCGATGATGGCCGACACCGCCCGCGCGCCGAACAGGTCCATGCACATCGCCGGCATCAGCGAGACGATGCCGCCGTAGCTCAGCCCCATCCACAGCGAGAACAGCGCCATCGCGCCCCAGCCGCCAGCACCCCACCACACCAAGAAGCACAGGCCCATCGACGCCATCGCCAGCGCCAGCGTGATCGGGCGGCCCACGCGGTCGGCCAGCGCGCCGATGGCGAAGCGCCCGACCAGGCTGCCGATGCCGATCAGGCCGACCAGGCCCACGGCACGGGCGTCGTCCACACCCAGGTCGCGCGCGGCGGCCGACACATGGGCGAAGGGCACGAACATCACCGGCCCGGCGAGAAAGGTCATCAGGTAGAACCAGCGGAAGTGCGGCGTGGCCATGGCCTGGCGCAGACTGTGGCCGGCCACCGCGCGCCCGCCGGCGCCACTGGCTGCCGGCGCGCGCTGCAGCAGCAGCGTGGCGCCGCCGCCCAGCAGCAGCACACCCAGCGCCAGCCACAACATGGCGTGGCGCCACTGCAGCGCGGCGATCAGCGCGGTGGCGAGCAGCGGCACCAGCACCGTGCCCGCGCCGATGCCGGCGCTGGCGATGCCTGCGGCCAGGCCGCGGCGGCGGGTGAACCAGGGCTGTACACAGGCGATGGACGGCGTGTAGACCAGGGCGATGCCAACGCCGATGCCCACGCCATAGGCCAGGTAGACCATCCACATCGCCGTGGCCAGGCTGCTGACGGCCAGACCGGCGGCAATGCACAGCATGCCCGCGCCGCACACCACGCGCGGGCCGAAGCGGTCAGCCGCCAGGCCGGCCGCCGCCCCACCGGTGAAGTACACCAGGCCGCACAGCCCGAACACCAGCGCCACATCGGCGCGCCGGGCGCTGAAGGTGGTGGTCAGCGACTCGAAGAACGCGGCAAATGAATACGACACGCCGAAGATCACCGCCAGCGCGACGAAGCAGGCCCACACCACCACCCAGGCCTGGCGCGATTCTTCTGGTGCGGCCGGGGGTGTGGATGCAGCTGCGTTTGCGGGTGAGGCTGCCGGCATCGGGCCAGTGTAGGCCGCAGCCCCGGGGCCACCTGTCAGGGCGGGGACTGGCCGGGTGGCGGGGTCAGACAGCCGCCGCTGCCTGGGCCTGTGGCAGACATCGCACGCCCAGGCGCTGCATCGCGGCCAGGAATTCCTGCGCCTGGGGTTCGAAGCCGGCCACCGGGCTCATGCAGTCGGTCAGCAGCAGCAGGCGCTGGGGCCGCCCGCCCGGCAGGTGCTGCACCAGGTGCTCCACCGTGGCCTTGACGCAGTGGCTGCTGGCCTGCCCGGCGACCACCAGGGTGTCGGCCGTGTCCAGGCGCTGCAGCAGCGGCAGGTTCAGTTGGGTGGCGGGCTCGGCCGGGTCGGGCACCTCGGCCTGCAGCGCGCTGTAGTGCTCGCTCCAGGGGAAGCTGCCCTTGTCGACCACCCGCACCGGTGTGTGGCGCGCGTCTTCCCAGGCATTGCAGGCGGCCAGCACCGCCGGGTGCAGGCCGTGGCCCCAGCTGCCCAGCTGGCAGTGCACCGGCCACACCATCAGGCGGTAGCGGCCGGCGGCCTCCAGCGCGTCGAGATACGCCAGGCTGCGCGGCAGCTCGGTGGGCACAACGGGCGTGTACTCGCCGGCCCGCACCTGGGCCGCAGTGATCGAAGTGAACGGCGGCACGGCCGACCCATCGCCACGGCGCCAGTACGGCGGGTGGGCAATGTCGTGGCGGTGGTGTGAATCCAGCGTGACGGTGATGCCGTCGATGCGCGCACCAGCCGCCACGATGAAGGCTGCCAGGCGCAGCAGGTCGGCATGGGCGCCGGGCACCGGCAGCGCCGGCTGCAGCGGCCGGCCGCTGACCGGATCGGTGGCGCACCAATGCGCAGGCAGGTCGCAGAAGTCGTTCTGCGCGTCGATGATCAACAGCTCGGTGCGGTGGGCCATGGCAGGTGGGGCGGGCAGCGGGCGGAATGGCCGGGCCACTGTAGCCCAGGCTCGCAGCGTGAGCAGCCAGGTCAGCCGCCAGATCAGCCGCCACATCAACCGCTGGGCAGCAGCCCGACCAGGCCCGGCCCCTAAACTGGCCGTACCAGCCCACCGGAGCCCCCATGATTCTCGAAATTGCCGACATCCGCATCACGCCCGGGCAGAACGCCGCTTTCGAAGAAGCCGTGCAGCACGCACTGGCCACCGTGGCCAGCCAGGCCCAGGGCATGCAGGGCTTCAGCGTGACACGGGGTGTCGAAAGCCCTGACCGCTATGTGCTGCAGATCGTCTGGGCCACGCTGGAAGACCACACCGTGGGCTTTCGCGCCGGGCCGCTGTTTGCACAATGGCGCGCCATCATCGGGCCGTTCTTCGCCCAGCCGCCGCAGGTGGCGCATTTCAGCCTGGTCGCCAGATCCGCCTGACGAACCGCATGAGCCAAGCTGCCGCCGTTGCCCATGCCGAGGCGCTGTTTGACAGCGGCGCCTTCTTCGCCACCCTGGCCGCGCGGGTGGCCTGCCGCACCGAAAGCCAGAACGCCGCCCGTGCCGATGCGCTGGCCGCTTACCTGGAAGGCGAGATCGCCCCGGCGCTGGCCGCGCTCGGGTTCAGCTGGCAGATCCACCCCAACCCGGTGCCGGGCGCACCGCCGCTGCTGACCGCCGAGCGGCTGGAAGACCCGGCCCTGCCCACCGTGCTGTTCTACGGCCATGGTGACGTGGTGCGTGGCCACGAGGGCCAGTGGGCCGCCGGCCGCGACCCGTGGACGCTGACGCCAGCCGACAGCCCGGCGGGCGAGCGCTGGTACGGCCGCGGCGCGGCCGACAACAAGGCCCAGCACAGCATCAACATCGCCGCGCTGGGTGCAGTGCTGGCCGCACGCGGCGGCCGCCTGGGCTTCAACGCCAAATGGCTGGTGGAGATGGGGGAAGAAACCGGCTCGCCCGGGCTGGCCGCGTTCTGCAGCGCGCAGCGTGCCGCGCTGGCCGCCGACGTGCTGATCGCCAGCGACGGCCCGCGCCTGCGCGCCGACCGGCCCACCGTGTTCCTGGGCTCACGCGGGGTGGCCAACTTCGACCTGGTGCTGCAGGCGCGTGAGGGCGGCCACCACTCGGGCAACTGGGGCGGCCTGCTGCGCAACCCGGGCACGGTGCTGGCCAACGCCATCGCCAGCCTGGTGGATGCGACCGGCGGCATCCGCGTGCAGGGCCTGCGCCCGCCCCCCATCCCCGCTGCGGTGCGCGCCGCACTGGCCGACATCGCCGTGGGCGGCGGCCCGGGCGACCCCGAGGTCGACACCGGCTGGGGTGAACCCGGCCTGACACCGCCCGAGCGGGTGTTCGGCTGGAACGCGCTGGAAGTGCTGGCCTACGGCTGCGGCAACCCGGCGCAGCCGGTCAATGCCATTCCGCCGGTGGCGCGCGCCACGCTGCAGCTGCGCTTCGTGGTCGGCACCGAGGCCCACCGCATCCGCGACCATGTGCTGCAGCACCTGCACGACCACGGCTTGCACGGCATCACCGTCAGCCACCCCGAGGTGATGCACGCCACCCGGCTGGACCCCGACAACGCCTGGGTGCGGCTGGCCATGCAGAGCCTGGAAGCCAGCACCGGCGTGAAGCCGGCGCTGCTGCCCAACCTGGGCGGTAGCCTGCCCAACGACGTGTTCGCCGACATCCTGGGCCTGCCCACGGTGTGGGTACCGCACAGCTACCCGGCCTGCAGCCAGCATGCGCCGAACGAGCATGTGCTGCCCGCGCTGATGCGCCAGGGCCTGGGCATGACGGCGGCGCTGCTGTGGCAGGTGGGCGACCAGGCGGCGCAGCTGCCGCGCCGCGCGGCCATGCGCGTGGCGGCATAGGCGGCGTTGCGGATCGCCGGGCCCGGGCGGGACGCAACGCGTCGAAGCAGCAGCGTTCGGCGTTGGTGCACGCGAGCATGCGCTCCAGGCAGTCCCGCAGGTGCGTCAGCAGCACCCGGTCCGCCTCGGGGCCTGGATTCACAGCGGCACGGCGCTTGCCATGGCGCGCTCGCGCAGCGCCGGGTGCAGGCTCGTTTCGGTGACGACATCCACACGGCGGCCCAGCAATGCCTGCGCGTCCAGCAACCGCCCGCCCAGTGCCAGGGCGCTGGTGCCTGGGGCCAGCGTCACCAGCAGGTCAGCGTCGCTGCTGTGTCGCTGCCGTCGCCACGGCGCATCGACCCAACGACCGGAACACCCGTGACGCCGCGCCTGTGTGCCAGGGCCAGCAGTTCGGCGCGGTGCGTTTCGATCCGCGGGTGCACTGACCCGGGTGTCACCATACTGGGCCGGCGGGCACTCGATGACAGGCGCTCACCCGTGGCGGCCCAGGCCAAGGATCAAAGCGCCCGAAGCGTCAACGCCTCAACGTGGTCAGCTTCTGCGCACCACCAGCGCCGCGCCCACCGCCAGCGGCGCCGGTGCCAGCGTCTGTGGCTACGGCACAGCGGCGGCGATGTCGCCGGGGCGCAAAGCCGCAGCCGCCGTCGGTGCTGCGATTTCAGGCAGTCGCCATTCGCCGGCCACCGCCCCGCCCACTGTCAAGCCGGCGGCCCAGGGTTTGGAATCGGCCCGGTGGAGTTGGAGGTTCAGCGGACCTCGTGCGCAATTTCCAATCCACACCTCCCGAGCTGAGGATGCAACGTCCGGTTGCCTGCACCGACAGCTGTCACGCGGTGGTGCGCACCGCGACTGGCGACCAGCCGTGATGCAAAAAAATCGATCGCCGAAAAGATCGCGTCGCTTTCGCGGTCGAGGCTCGCAATGCGTGTGGCCAGTTCAGATTGCGGGACTGCAGCCATGAACTGGGTGGCCATGGTCACCTTGGAGCCTTGGATCTCAAAGATCGGATTGAGCCGATCCGCTGGTGTCGGTGCAGCGTCTAGAGGAAGCAGCGGCACGACAACACTCGTGTTGAGTCTGCTGATCAAGTCCGTCTGGACGTCCAGAAGGAACCCTGTCCCGCCTCGATTGGCGGAGACATCGAAGCGGGCCATCAGAAGTTTCGATGCTTCGCCAAGGGGATCCCATTCCCGTCGACGTAAGCATTGGAACTCTCGAGGGCGGCCTGGTTGGCCTGCAGCCAAATGGCTTCTTGCTTGGCGGTGACAGCGCGGGCAAGCCCTTGCTCGGACGCCTTGAAAATGTTGATTCCCAACTTTTTGGCGTGCTCCAGCAGCCCAGCATCAATCGTGACGTTGGTTGCCTTGCGGGAAGACGTGTCGGGCCGCGACTTCACAGGCTGGAGACAGCTTGATTGATCATGGTGCTCCAAATGCTGCCATGGATGCGCATGATGAACAACATCTGACGGCTGCGGTTGAGGTCAGGTTCGGGTCGTGAGCCGCCGGCAGCCCCCGCGACCTGCCCCGGCCTGAAGCCGCCGCTGCGGGCCAGGGCCAGGGCCGATCGCCCCGCCTGCCCGACATCGCACTCTTGGCGCACGCTGCCACCATCAGCGGCGCACCCCGCCGTTGCGCAGCCGATGTGCGGCGGCCATCCCGGCTGTCATGCGGGGCGGCACCGGTGCCAGTGCCGCATGTGGTTCGGCTGGGTGGTCGGTGTGGTCGATGTGGTCGGCGTGGTCGATTTCCGCAGAAATCTTCAGCAGCAGCAGCAGCCCTAAGCTTGGCGCCTACGCCGCACAAGCCGCCCGGAGCCCGCCGATGACTGCTGCCCCCACCACCCTGCCCACCGCGTCGCGCCTGCCGCCCCCCTGCCGCGACGAGGCCGCCGTGCTGCAGGGCCTGATGGCGGGGCTGCGCCGCAACGGGCCGATCGACTGGAGCGCGGTGGTGGCCCTGGCCGGACCCTGGGTGACCGCCGTGCGCGACAAGCCCGCCCCGTTCTGGGCCATGGAATCACTGCTGCGCGAATACCCGATCAGCAGCACCGAAGGCCTGGCGCTGATGCGGCTGGCCGAGGCACTGCTGCGGGTGCCCGACGCCGCCACCGCCATCGCCTTGACAGCCGACCAGCTGGGCCGGGCCGATTTTTCCGCCGGTGCGGCCGCAGGCTCGCCGCACAAGCTGCTGGCCGGCATCTCGGCCGGCGCGCTGGGGCTGGCCAAGCGCATGTTGCCGGGTGTGGGTGCGGGGGCGGGTGCGGACAGAGGTTCAAGTGGCGGGGCCGGCGCGCAGCAGCCGGGCCTGATCGACCGCCTGGGCGCACAGACCGTAGTGGCCGCCACGGTGCGCGCCATCGGCCTGCTCGGCCGGCAGTTCGTGCTGGGCCAGACCATCGCCGCAGCGCTGGCCGAGGCCCGCAGCGCCCGCCGCGCCGCGCCACAGCTGCGCTTCTCGTTCGACATGCTGGGCGAAGGCGCGCGCACCGATGCCGACGCGCTGCGCTACGGTGCGGCTTACCAGGCGGCGCTGCAGGCGATCGCTGCATCGTCTGCGGCATCCACCGCCACATCCACCGCCACATTCACCGCTACATCCACCGCTACATCCACCGCTACACCCACCGCTACACCCACCGCCGCACCCACCGCCGCACCCACCACCACCTCCACCACACCACCCGCCACCAGCGCCGGCCCGGCCGAGCGCGACGGCCTGTCGATCAAGCTCAGCGCGCTGCACCCGCGCTATGAAGAAAGCCAGGTCGACCGGGTGCTGGCCGAGCTGGTGCCGCGCGTGGCCTCGCTGATCGACCTGGCCGCCGCCGCCGACCTCAACCTCACGATCGATGCCGAAGAGAGCGACCGGCTGGAGCTGTCGCTGCTGGTGTTCGAGGCCCTGGCCGACCATGTGGCGGCCACCGCGCCGCAGTGGGCCGGCTTCGGCCTGGCGATCCAGAGCTACCAGACCCGCGCCCGCGAGATGGTCGACGCGGTGGCCGCCATCGGCCGCGCACGTGGCCTGCGCTTCATGGTGCGGCTGGTCAAGGGCGCCTACTGGGACAGCGAGATCAAGCGCGCGCAAGAGCTGGGCCTGGACGGCTACCCGGTGTTCACCCACAAGCACCACACCGACATCAGCTACCTGGCCTGCGCCCAGGCCCTGATCGGCCATGCCGAGGTGATCCTGCCGCAGTTCGCCACCCACAACGCCGGCACCATCGCCGCCATCGTGCAGATGGCTGGTGCGGCCGGCTGGCCGCGCCAGGATTCGGATCCTGGATCGAGGCCGGGGCAAGACGGACCCCCGCAGCCAGGCCTGCGCTTCGAGATGCAACGCCTGCACGGCATGGGCGAAGGCGTCTACCGCGAGGTGATGGCCGCCCTGCCCACGCTGCCGCTGCGGGTGTATGCGCCGGTCGGCGAGCACCGCGACCTGCTGGCCTACCTGGTGCGCCGGCTGCTGGAAAACGGCGCCAACGCGTCCTTCGTGCACCAGCTGGCCGACCCGGCGGTGGGCACCGACATGCTGCTGCGCTCGCCGCTGCAGCCGGCGGTGGTGCCGGGCCAGCCGGCGCCTGGGGCACTGTTCGGCTCCGGCCGTGCCAACAGCCGCGGGCTGGATCTGGCCGTGCCCGAGCAGCGCGCACCGCTGCTGGCCGCCGTGGCGGCGGCGCGCGTGCCGGTGGTGGCCGAGTCCACGCCTGCCGACGTGGCCGGCGCGATGGACCGGCTGGCTGCCGGCTTCGATGCCTGGGCCGCCCGGCCGGTGGCCGACCGCGCGGCGGTGATCACCCGCGCCGGGGGCCTGCTGCAAGCACAGCTGGCCCGCTTCTGCGGCTTGCTGGCCACAGAGGCCGGCAAGACCCTGGGCGACGCAGTGGCCGAAGTGCGCGAGGCGGTCGACTTCTGCCGCTACTACGCCCAGCAGGCAGCCGAGCAGCTGCAGCCCATCGCCCTGCCCGGCCCCACAGGTGAAAGCAACACCCTGCGCCTGCACGGCCGCGGCGTGTTCGTCTGCATCTCGCCGTGGAACTTTCCGCTGGCGATCTTTGCCGGCCAGGTGGTAGCAGCGCTGGTGGCCGGCAACAGCGTGGCCGCCAAGCCCGCCGAGCAGACACCGGGCGTGGCCGCCGCTTTCGTCGCGCTGCTGCACGAGGCGGGCGTTCCAGCCAGTGCCCTGGCCCTGCTGCACGGCCCGGGCGAGACGGTCGGCGCGCAGCTGGTGGCCCACCCGGCCACCGCCGGCGTGTGCTTCACCGGCAGCACCCAGGTGGCCAGGCTGATCCAGCGCGCGCTGGCCGCCAGCGACGGCCCCATCGTGCCGCTGATCGCCGAGACCGGCGGGCTCAACGCGATGGTGGTCGACAGCAGCGCCCTGCCCGAGCAGGTGGTCGACGCGGTGGTGCAGAGCGCCTTCCGCTCGGCCGGCCAGCGCTGCTCGGCCCTGCGCCTGCTGTGCCTGCACGACAGCATTGCCGACGGCATGATCACCATGCTGCAAGGCGCACTGGCCGAACTGCGCCTGGGCCCGGCCGGGGACCTGTCCACCGACGTCGGCCCGGTGATCGACGCCGAGGCCCATGCCCAGCTCTGCCGCCAGGTGGCGCGGCTGGAGGCCAGCGCCAGGCTGCTGGGCCGCGCGCCGATGCAGGCGTGCTGGGCCGCCAGCCACATCGCGCCGGTGGCCTTCGAGATCGGCGCGGTGCACGACCTGCAGCAGGAAGTCTTCGGCCCGGTGCTGCATGTGCTGCGCTGGGGCGGCGACGTGGCCGACCTGGTGGCCCGCATCAACCGCCTGGGCTACGGCCTGACGCTGGGCGTGCAGACCCGCATCGACAGCCGGGCACTGCAGATCGCCGCCCAGGCACGGGTCGGCAATGTCTATGTCAACCGCAACATGATCGGCGCGGTGGTCGGCGTGCAGCCCTTCGGCGGTACGGGCTTGTCGGGCACCGGCCCCAAGGCCGGCGGGCCGCACTACCTCTTCCGTTTCTGCGCCGAGCAGACGCTGACCATCAACACGGCGGCGGCCGGCGGCAATGCCGCGCTGCTGGCTGGCGGTGTGGATGGCGGCGTGGATGGTGGGGTGCGCAGTGGGGGTGGGTGGCTGGGCGGGCAGCGGGGTGGGTGACCAGGCGGCCACCAACTGAGAAGTTGTCCGCAGTGCCAGCCCGGGCGCTGCCGATGCTGCGGGCGATACTGATGCGCTGTGGTCGGCAGCAGCATTGCTGCTGCGGCTGGATGCGGGAGCGGTGCATGGGTCAACAAGTGGGCAGCAAGGCGTGGCAAGCCGCAATCGGTCGGCTCGGTCGGCTCGGTCGGCTGGGTCGGCTGGGTCGGGTCGGCGAGGTCGGCTCGGCAGGCCGCGCAGGCAGGCTGGCCAGCCTGGCACTTGCCACCGCGCTGGTGGCCGCCCTGGCGGCCTGCGGCGAGCCTGACACCGGCACACTGATGGAGCAGGCCCGCACCGCCCTGGCCAGGAAGGACGGCGACGCCGCGCGCATCCACCTGAAAGGTGCGCTGCAGCAATCACCCGACAATGCCGAAGCGCGCTTCCTGCTCGGCCAGCTGCTGCTCGACAGCGGCGACATGGCCGGCGCCGAAGTGGAACTGCGCCGCGCGCTGGAGCTGCAGCAGCCCGAGCAGCAGGTGCTGCCGCCGCTGGCCACCAGCCTGCTCGGCCAGAACAAGGGCGCGCTGCTGCTGCAGCAGTTCGGCAACGCGCAGCTGGCCGACAGCGGCGCCCAGGCCCGCTTGCAGACCAGCCTGGCGATCGCCGAGGCCACCAGCGGCAACCCCGACGCAGCCGCCACCCGCCTGGACAGCGTGCTGCGCGCGCTGCCCGAGCACACACCGGCGCTGCTGCTGCGCGCCCGGCTGGCCGCCGCCCGCGGTGACCAGGCCGACGCCCTGGCCCAGGTGAAGGCGCTGCTGGCGCGCCAGCCCGACCTGGCCGAGGCCTGGCAGCTGCAGGGCGACCTGCTGTTGCGGGCGCCGGCAGCCCAGGCTGCCCCACCCAACGCCGGAACCAACGCTGCCACCAACGCCGCCACCAGCGCTGCAGCCAACGCCCCACCCAACGCTGCGGCCATCGCCCAGGCCATCGCCGCCTACCAGGAAGCGCTGAAACGCCAGCCCGGCAATGCTGCGGTGCATGCCGCCATCATCAGCTTGCAGCTGGGTGCCGGTGACGTGGCAGCGGCCACCACCCAGTGGCAGGCGCTG